>CAMNNR010000001.1 GCA_946545675.1 uncultured Thermoplasmata archaeon
TCTCGAGCTCATGCTCAAGCACCCCAAGACCGACGAAGGTATCGCCAAGTTCAAGGCGGACTACGAGAAGGTCAACGGAAAACAGTAAACGAGGTCACATGCCGGATGTAACCATTGTCGGAGGCGGCCCTGCCGGGACGTTCTCCGCCAGGCTTCTGGCTGCATCCGGCCGTGACGTCACAGTCATAGAGGACCATCACGTCTCCGGGACTCCCACGCACTGCGCGGGAGTGGTCTCCGCGGAGGTCCTCGAGAATTTCAGGGTCCGCCCCGATGTTTTGGGTGTGATATCGGAAGCAGAGGTCATCCTCCCCGATTCCACCACCGTCCACACAAAGAAACGCAGCCCTTACGCTTACGTAGTGGACCGTGCGAATCTCGATGTAAAGATGGCTGATGCCGCGATATCTGCCGGAGCCGATGTGAGGTACGGCATCCGCTACAAGAACTACAATGTCACGGACGACAACGTCACCATCAACACCAATTCTGGGAGCATCGTCTCCGACCTGATGGTGGGGGCCGACGGACAGAGTTCGCTGGTGGCCGCTTCCTTGGGCAACAATGCCGCCCGTTCATACATACGCGGATGCCAGGTTGACATCGACTACCGTATGGAGAACCAGGATTGCATGAAACTCTGGCTGGGCAGCGAGATCGCTCCCGGATTCTTCGCCTGGATGCTGCCCATCGGCGACAGGACCCGTGTGGGATTGGGAGTGGGACTTCAGCACGGTCCGCCCATGGAATACCTGAACCATCTTCTCAAGGTATCTGGTCTGGATGACCGTCCGCGTGTCGCAACCTATGCTGGGAAGATACCTATCGGCGGACGCCGTGTGACCTATGCGGACAGGCTCCTGTTGATTGGGGATGCCGCAGGACAGGTCAAACCGGTGTCCGGAGGGGGCTTATACCCCATATCTAAGGTCGCTCCCCTGCTGAGGGACACCATCAACAAGGCTTACAATATGAACATGTTCGGGGCATCCGTGCTCTCCCTCTACGAGCGTTCTTGGAAGAGGGAGATTGGCAAATCTCTCAACGGGGGGATGAGGCTCCGCAAGTACTACGACCTGCTCTCCGACCAGGAGCTCTGTGATATGGGCCATCTGTTCTCCAGGCCCGATATCCTGGAAGCCCTTTCGGACATCGACGTCGACAATCCCTCGAATGTGGTCGGGCCGATTATCAGGAAGAAGGGTGTGAAGAGCGCTCTCTTGAAAGCCTACCTGAGGCACAAGTTATGAGACAGGTATCGGTGGCATTGGTCCCGGACAGCCGCGCATCCGAACTCATACCTGTCATGAAGGGAAAGGGGATGGTTGACCTCTCTGCGAGGATCACCTCCGAGAACGGATTTAAACACGTCCCGATCGTTGCGGGCCGGGAGGATGAAGCGGTCGCAATGGGTTTGGAAATCTCCAGCGGACCGGCCTATTCGGAGGAGTCCCGCCCTCCGTTGGAGCGTATCCTGGCACATATAACAGGCGTGCCCTCCGAACTGTTGGAACTGCTCCCAGACAAATGGGAGATCGCAGGCGATGTGGTGACCCTGAAGATGGATCCCGCACTCTCCCCGTATTCGGAGGAAATCGGCCGTGTGTACGCCGAGGTGCTCGATGCGGCATCGGTCTATGCGGACGTGTCAGGGGTCTCCGGCGAATTCAGGGAACCTGATATGCGTCTTCTTTATGGTAAAGGCGGGGAATCCGTCAAGCTGGAGAACGGCATAAGATACTGCTTCGACGTCACCAAGGTCATGTTTGCCTCCGGGAATCTGGCAGAACGCAAACGTATGAAGGATCTTGACTGCAAGGGCGAGACCGTGGTCGACATGTTCGCAGGCATTGGTTATTTCACCTTGCCTCTGGCCAAATTCTCAGGTGCGAGAATGGTCTTCGCCTGCGAGAAGAATCCCAATTCCTATGCATTCCTCGTTCGCAATCTGGGTCTTAACGAGATCGGCAATGTGATACCGATCCTGGGGGATAACAGGGACATCCCCGGCAGGAGGTTCGCTGATAGGATACTGATGGGTTATGTGCAGACCACTTCCGAATTCGTATCCAAGGCCATGGAGATGGCAAAACCAGGGTGCATCGTGCATTATCACGATACCTTCGAGGTCGGCACCCAGGCATCCCGTGTGAAGGAGATATTTGATGAGCACTGCGGAGACGGGAAGTACCAGGTGCTCGAAATAAGGGAAGTGAAATCCTTCGCACCTTCGGTATCCCACTATGTGGCAGATATCCGCGTTTTCCCGTCAGACTGATTCGCCTGAACTGCAGGCCATCAGAAGGGTGTTCATGTCGTCGCGGTAGGTCTTCCCGTCCGCATCGATGACCTTCTTGACGAAGGGTTTGAGGAACTCGATGAAATCCCTGTCTTCCGCGGTCAGGGTGAAATGCAGGTTGGCCTTGTCATCGTAAAGGTACACGAAGGCTGCCACCAATGCCCTGGATTTCCCGTCCTTGACGGTGGATGCCAGTGCGGTTTCGTGGAGCATGGGGAATCCGCCTACCTTGGCGGCTTTGGCAAGGGTGTCGGCGAGCTTGGTCATGTATCCGGGTTTGACGAACACCGGGAGACTGTTGACGACATCCCTTGAAATGAATGTCCTGTGTGCCTCTTCGAGGGCTATGGCGGGCGAGGCCCTGGGTTTTTCCTTGTAAACCTCAGCGAAGTCCTTCGAGGTGTATGCGGCGATGATGTCCTTCCAGTGATCGTCCCAAAGGACGTTAATCGCTTCAGAGGTCTTCCCGTTCCTCAGGACCACAGCCATCGGCTTTTCATTGAGGAGACGCGTCAGGCAGTCCTTCTCGTCCTGCGGACCTTCGAGGTCCCTGATGAACTTATCGAGGTCGGAACCGTAGTTGGATTCGCCCACGATGAGGGTCATCTGATCGCTCTGGGACAGCATACCCAGACGTTCTCTTTTGACCTTCTCTACCAGGGTGCGGTCGTTGAGTTTTCCGGCCAGGTACTGCTTCAGTTCGTCGCCTTCGATCTTCACCGTTCCCGATTCGTTCTCGGAGTGGTACTTGTGTTCCACTGTGACCTCGAAGTCGTCGAGCACATCGTTGGCGCACATTCTGGAAACAAGATATGCCAGGGTAGGTACGTCCTTGGCGCAGTCCTCGCATATGTGGATCGTCATGTCGAGGGATTTGATACGGATGTTGAGGGATACCGCTCCCTTGTGTCCGCAGTCTATCTCGTCCCCGGGGAATTTGTAGGGTGTCTCCCACCAGGAATCGTAGAGGTAATCCTCGGGCATGTTGGGTGAGTCGGAGCACACCAGTCCGTCGGAGAACGAGTAGAGGTGGAGCTTGTACTTCTTGATCATGGTGTTGTAGTACAGCAGCCTGATCTTGGGGTCGTCGTGGTGCTGGCATCCGATGAGGAGCGACGGGGCGACCGAACCCCTGACGGCATAGGGCACCTTCTCACCGCCGAGGGTGGCGGTTGCGAGGAGCGGTATCTTTCCCGCCGCATTGAGGGAGATGGTACCCGCGTAGGCCTTCGCCATGTCGTCGAAGAATCCTTTGCTGGCATATTTCAGGCAGGCGGCCTCGTCATTCTTGTGCTCCACGACCTTGTCGATATCTTTGAAGACCTTGTCGAAGAAGCACTTCTTACAATTGCCGGCGCACATCGGCCTGAGTAGACTGGGGTTCTCCGCGATGTCCCTGGAGCGTCCGAGAATATCGTCCTCGAGCCTCTTCGAGGCCTGCTTTACTCCTCTCATGCGGATGTGCTTCTTGCCTGCTGCCATAATACCCTGTATCAGTCGCGTATAGATTAGGTATTCGGTGGGCAGGCCAATTACTATATGGTGCGGTTCAGATTACAGGTCGTGAACGACATCATCAGGACCACTGTTTCGGACATTAAGGATATGCGCATCCGCGGAGCGGGCAGGATTGCACGTGCCGGGGCCACTGCGCTGGTCGGATTCGCTGACGGATATGCGGGACGTGACCTCGAGCAGTTCAGGAAGGACCTCCGCGTCGCCGCTGGGACGATACTCTCCTCCCGGCCTACCGCAGTCTCGCTCTGGAACGGAGTTCATTATTCCATGCGCGGAGTGGATTCGGCGGAGACGTTCGAGGCCGCCCGCGATCTGGTGGTGGACAACGGTAAGGAGTTCTGCGTGAATTCCGAACAGGCTGTGGCGAAGATAGCCAAGATCGGTGCGAAGAGGATCAAGGACGGGGACGTCCTCATGACCCATTGCAACAGCAGCGTGGCCATCGGAGTCATCGCCGAGGCGGTAAGACAAGGCAAGGACATCAAGGTGTTCGCAACGGAATCCCGTCCCTGGAGGCAGGGAATCCTGACCGTCAACGACCTCTCCAAGGCAGGCGTGGACACCACCCTCATCATCGACAGTGCGGTGAGGTCGGTCATGTCCCGCGTCGACAGGGTCTTCGTCGGAGCCGACACGATAACATCGTCTGGCTCTTTGATAAACAAGATCGGCACGTCGCAGGTCGCGATGGCCGCCAGCGAGGCCCGCGCAGAGGTGAACGTTTGCAGCGAGACATACAAGTTCTCTCCCAAGACGATGTTCGGGGATGTCGTGACCATCGAGGAGAGGGACATAAGCGAGGTAGTGAAGCCAGGGGAGATCCCGGAGGACGTGGCGGTGTTCAACCCCGTTTTCGACACCACCCCCGCAAAATACATTGACAATATCATCACCGAGATAGGCATCATGGCGCCCGGAGCAGTATATGGGGTAATGGCCAAGATGTTCGGCGAATCAATTTTCGATTTGGAGTGAGAAGAATGAGTAACTATTCCTATATGGCATTGGGCGAGGACATAGACAAGGATGCATACGTGGTCACGAAATACCGTGTGACCACCGACCTCCCCATAGAGAAGGCCGCGGAAGCCATCGCAGCCGAGCAGTCCACCGGTACCTGGACCGGAATTTCCACCCTGAACGACGAGGTCTTCACAAAATACGCCGCCAAGGTAACGGCCATCGACGGCGACATGGTGACGATCGCATACCCAGAAGAGGATTTCAGCATCCGTGTGGGAGCCGTTCCCCAGATCCTCTCCGTCATATCCGGTAACCTCTACGGCCTTGGTTCCCTCAAGGGTGTGAGGCTGGAGGACGTGGAGTTCCCCAGCAGCATACTCAAACAGTACAAGGGACCCAAGTTCGGTGACAAGGGTCTGAGGGAGATTCTCCACCGTCCCGAGAAACCCCTGGTCGGAACCATCGTGAAGCCCAAGATCGGGCTCTCCCCCGAGGATACCGCCAAATACATCTATGAAGCAGGCAGCGGAGGACTCACCAACGGTAAGGACGACGAGACCCTCGTGGACCAGGTGTTCTGTCCCATCGAGGCACGTACCAAGGCGGTTGCGGAAACCTTGGACAAGCTCCGCGAGGAGGGCCACTACATGGTCCACGCCATCAACATCAGTACCAACGGCCAGGACATCCGCGAATTGGCCGAGGATGTTCAGTCATGGGGTGCCAACCAACTCATGATCGATGTCCTGACCTGCGGATACGGTGCCGTGCAGGCCGTTGCCGAAGACCCCAAGATCAAGATCCCTGTCCACGTCCACCGTACCATGCACGCCGCCATGACGAAAGACCCGCTCAACGGGATCTCCATGCGTGTCATAGCCAAACTGGTCCGTATGTGCGGAGGAGACGCGCTCCACATCGGAACCCTCGGAGCAGGTAAGATGGAAGGTGGTCTCGCCGAAGGAAGGGCAAATCAGGACGCGTGTCAGTCCGATGACGTCCCCTTCAAGAAGGTCATGCCCGTCTGTTCCGGAGGTATGTTCCCCGGTATCGTCCCCAATGTCGTGAAGGCCGCAGGAAACAACTGTCAGATCCAGGCTGGCGGAGGGGTGGCAGGCCACCCCGAGGGTGTAAGGGCCGGCGCCATGGCAATGTGCCAGGCAGTGGATTCCGCTTACGAGGGAATACCCATCGAGGAGTATGCCAAGACGCACCACGAACTCAAGCTCGCTCTCGACAGGTGGGGTACCAAATGAAGCTCAAATGCAAGATCGCGGACATCCTCTCCCCCACTCCCATGGGGGGGATGGACCCCGTAGACTGTGCGGCGATCGGTATCAAGGAGAACGACCGCATCCGCATCTCCGGACCCAAAGGGGACATCTCAGTCGTCCTCATCTGTTCCGACCAACTGGTGAAAAAGGGAACAATCCTCCTGTCGGAGAAGGTCGCCAAGAGGATCGGTGCCACCAACGGGCACATGGTGGAAGTCACCTATTCCCCCTCCCCCGAGAGCGTCCGTGCCATCCGTAAGAAGATGGACGGCGAGAAACTGTCCGCAGAGGAGATCGAAGCGGTGGTCGACGACATCTACGCGGGAAGCCTCTCCAACATCGAGGTCTCCGCGTGGCTCACCTCGCTCTACATCAACGGGATGGACATCGAGGAGATCGCCAACTTCGCCAAGGCGATGGTCGACACTGGAGATAAGGTGCCTTTCGAGAAGGGCCCCATATTCGATTTCCACAGCGTCGGAGGCGTACCAGGGAACAAGATCACGCCCATCGTCGTCTCGATCTGCGCAGCGGCAGGACTCATGTTGCCTAAGACATCTTCCAGGGCCATCAGCAGTGCCTGCGGTTCATCCGATTTCATCGAGACCTTCTGCAACATCGAGGTCACCACCGACCGTCTGAAAGAGATCGGCGAGACCGTCGGCGGAGCGTTCGTGTGGGGAGGTTCCATGAACCTGGCCCCCGTGGATGACATAGTCATCAAGATCGAGCACCCCTTGGGCATCAACCCCCGCGCACAGATGCTGGCCTCCATCCTCAGCAAGAAGCTGGCCATCGGTGCAAACTACCTCCTGGTGGACATCCCCACCGGTGCGGGAACCAAGATTCCCACCATCGAGGTGGCAAAGGCCTACGCACGCGACTTCATGGATTTGGGAGACAAGCTCGGGATACACATCGAGTGTGCCATCACCTATGCCGATCAGCCTGTGGGAAGTGCCATCGGCCCCAACCTAGAGGCCAGGGAATGCATCCGTATCCTGGAAGGCGAGGAGCATCCCGCCAGCGTCATAGAGAAGGCCTGCGAGTGTGCCGGGATAATCCTGGAGATGGCAGGGTTCAACAACGGAGTCGCCAAGGCCCGCGAGATCCTCAAATCCGGCAAGGCCCACGAGAAGTTCATCGAGATCGTGGTTGCCCAGGGCGGACGTGCCGACCTCAAATCCTCGGATCTCGAGCCCGGCAAGTACACCGCAGATGTCATAGCACCCAAGTCGGGATACATCAACAGCATCCGCAACAAGGACCTGGTCTCCATTGCCAAGGCCTGCGGTTCCCCCGCGGACAAGGGTGCCGGCATCCTCCTCTTCAAGAAGAAGGGGCAGAGGGTGGAGGCGGGAGAGGTCCTGTTCACGCTCTATGCCGATAACGAGGCGAAACTCGCCAGGGCCAAGGAGCTGGCCGAGAGGTATTCGCCCATCGTCATCGAGGGTATGCTGATCAAGAGGGTCACCGCCGTAGGCCGCAGGTGACCCTTGCCCTATCTTTGTCTGACAGTGGACCTCGACCGGGATGCCAACGTCCCGATCCAGGGTTCATCAGCCGCCGGTTCAGCGGATCGCGGTTATGGCACCTCTCCCCGTTTCGTTTCATCCGGGAGAGGGTTGGAATTGTTATCATCCCTGTTCGATGAATTGAATGTGCCAGCAACGTTTTTCGCAGAGGCCGAGACCCTTCTCGCAGTGAAGGATTCGGCGGGCTGTCTCGATGGTTTCGAAGTGGGTGTCCACGGTTATGCCCACGAAGACCTCACAATGATGGACCCGATATGTGCCAAAGAGACCATATCACGTGCCGTGGAGGTCGTTTCAGACGTGACATCCAAAAGACCCAGATCGTTCCGTTCTCCTTATATGAAGTCGCCGGGGTATCTTCCTGCGCTGCTGTCGGAGAAAGGTTTCACGGTGGATTCCTCAAAGTATTCCGAAGGTATCTCCTGCAGACCGTATCCCATCGGGGATATGACCGAGGTCCCCGTCTGCAGGGCAGCTGACGGACGCAGTTCCTACCTGTGGCCGATGCACGAAGGGAGACGGAGCGTGGAGAGTTATTTCGATCTGGCCGGGACGGTTGGGGAAGAGGGGGTTTTCGTCCTATGCGACCATAGCTGG
This sequence comes from uncultured Thermoplasmata archaeon, assembly GCA_946545675.1. Taxonomy (GTDB): domain Archaea; phylum Thermoplasmatota; class Thermoplasmata; order Methanomassiliicoccales; family Methanomethylophilaceae; genus Methanomethylophilus. The sequence continues at coordinate 8,187 of CAMNNR010000001.1, forward strand.
CACATCCTGGAACACTGCTATGGGAGATTGAAAAGGCAATCCGAGATCGTCGAGTCTGTCGAACGCATCCGCAGGGTGATAACCGGTATTTTGGAGGCAGGATATGTTCCTGTCTCCATGACGCAGTGCACCCACCTATCCTAACTTACGCGTGCGTGCGCTATTATTATATGTGCGTTCAAGGTTCAAGTTGACATGGCCGCAGACCTGATATTGGGGAAGGACGTATCCGAGAAGATTTACGCTAACCTCAGGGAACGTATATCCGTTCTAAAATCCAAAGGCATAATCCCAGGTCTCGCGGTGGTGCTGGTCGGAGACGACCCAGCATCCCAGATTTATGTGGGGATGAAGGACAAGAAGTGCAAGGAACTGGGAATCAATTCCTACCAGTGCATCCTGCCTGCCACGACCACCCAGGACGAGCTCATCGCCAAGATTAGGGAGCTCAACTCCGACGACAAGGTCAGCGGCATACTCGTCCAGCTCCCCCTGCCCCGCCACATCGACGAATCCGCCGTCATAAAGGCAATCGATCCCTCCAAGGACGTCGACTGCTTCCACCCCTTCAACCTGGGCAAGATGGTGATCGGAGAGGCGGAGCTTCTGCCGGCGACCCCCGCGGGAATACACCAGATGATGGTGCAGTCGGGGATAAAGATCGCTGGCAAACACGTGGTCATCGTCGGACGCAGCAACATCGTCGGGAAGCCTCTAGCCAACATCCTGATGCAAAAGGACGAGAACGCTGATGCGACCGTGACCGTAGTACACTCCAGAACCGCGAACTTCACCGACCTAATCAAACAGGCAGACATACTGATCGTCGCCATCGGCAGACCCAGATTCATAACCGCCGATATGGTCAAGGAAGGCGCGGTAATCATAGACGTGGGGACCAACAGGATCGACGACCCCTCGGCCAAGAACGGAAAGAGGCTGGTCGGAGACGTCGATTTCGACAGCGTGAAGGACAAGGTCTCGGCCATTACCCCGGTACCTGGAGGTGTGGGTCCGATGACCATCTGCATGCTGATGAACAATACCGTAATAGCAGCTGAAATGAGGGTGAAAGAATGATTAACGAGTGCGAGGAACACGGTTACTTCCGCAGGGACAAGTGCCCGGTCTGCGGACGCAATGGAAAATTTGTCATGAGTGATTTCGAAGTGGAGAAGCTGGGCCGTATGATGGCCGCCATCCTGCGTCACGGCAAGTTCAATCTGGAGATGACCGAACAGGGATTCGTCAAGATCCAGGACATCGTCGACACCATGAGGTCCCACAACACCCGCGTCAAGTGGCTCAGGCCCTATCACATCGATGCGCTGGCACTCACTGACCCCAAGGGAAGGTATCAGATCAGGGGGCAGTCTGTCCGTGCCACTTACGGCCACACCCTGAAGCTCGACCTCAACCTTCCCACCACCAACATCCCCCGTTACCTCTACTACCCCGCTTCCGAAGAGGAGGCCGAGGTCATCCTCGACGAGGGTCTCTTCCCCGTGGACCGCGCCATGGTCCACCTTTCAGCAACTTTCGAGGACGCACTGCACGCCGGAGAGGTCAAACTCGACGACCCCGTCATCCTCGCTGTCGACACCGAGAAGTGCGTCGAGGAAGGATTCCCCATCGGCAAGGCCGCCAAAACTGTTTATCTGTGCGATCAGGTCCCTGCTGACTGCATGTTCATCTCAGAAGGAGACGAGGAATAAATGGTAACGATACTAACCCCGGAAGAAGTCAGAGCGAAATACGGTACTCTGTTCTGTCAGGGATTCTACACGATTGTGGACGAGGGATCCGGAAAAGCCAGGATCATCGAGAAATGCAGTGCACGCGGCCCTGCTGAGTGGGACCTCGTGAACCGCAGGAGGACCGGAGGTGTCATCGACGAGATCAACATCGTGGGTACCACGCTGGTCATGGACGTCACTCTCGGCAAAGCCGACCTCAAATTCGGACCTGCATCCGCAGAACTGGGCGGCCAGGGCGTCATGTCCTGCACCGTTGAAGGCAATGAGGTCCGCACCACCTGGAAAGGCATCGCGGGCGCCTCGCTGGGTGTCGGAGCCTGTCTCCCCGGTTGCAGTGACGTCATCCGTACCGAGTATCCGGACGATTTCAAGATGGGCGGTGCCCACACGTCCTGCGTCGATATCATCACCCCCAAGATGGTCCGTGTGCTCATCGGCGTCGATGACACGGACACCAAGGAGAAGGGGGCCACCTGGGCATGTGCGCTGGCCATGGCCAAGGCTTGTCCCTACGGTATCTTCATGGAGCACAAGATCGTCCAGCTCAACCCGAAGGCTCCCAACAAGACCACCAACTGCTGTTCCACCGTCGTGGCGTTCGCCGTGAAGGAGGACGAAGTATCCAAACTGGTGGAGTTCTGTTTCGATTATGTCAAGAAGGGCTCCTACTCCGATGCGGCGGTCATCACCGTGTTCAAGGGCCTCACTGTCCCCGAGAAACTGAAGAAGTTCGGCTGGGGCGCCAAGAGCATCCTCTACGCGAAGGAGGATGCCATCAAGGTCGCGGAGGAATGCGGAGTCCAGATCATCAATGTAACCGGCGACGGAGGCATCATCGGTGCCGTCGCCGCCATCGGCTGTGCCGACCTCGGTCCCGAAGCGGCCGGTGTCCCCGAAGATTTCCAGTGAGTGCATCCAATGAGCGCGGTCCCCAACATCGTCCAGAAACAGGTATACTCCACCTATGAGCACAAGCTCAGGAAGGAAGTCCTAGGGGGACCCATACCGAAGCACATCGGGATCATAATGGACGGCAACCGTAGATATGCCAGGGAGAAACTGGATTCCGATATCGGCGAGGGCCACAGGTGCGGCGAGAAGAAGATCGAGGAGGTCATGGACTGGTGCCTCGATATGGGCGTGAAGTACGTCACCCTCTACGCATTCTCCTCCGAGAACTTCAAGAGGGACAAGGACGAGGTCGATTTCCTCATGGAACTCGCCGAGAGCGCGTTCATCGAGATGGCGGACAACCAGAAGATCCACAAGAACCGCGTGGCCATAAGGGCGCTGGGGGTTCTGAAGGATCTCCCCGAGCCGGTGCAGAAGGCCATCGACTACGCATATGAACGCACCAAGGACTACAACAATTTCACGATAAGCATATGTCTGGCATATGGAGGAAGGAGGGAGATCGTCGACGCCGTGCGCAAGATCGCTACCAAGGTCAAGGCGGGCGAACTCGCAATCGACGACATCACGGAGGATCTGCTTTCCTCCCACCTCTATACCGGCGATATGCCCGACCCCGATCTCATACTCCGTACATCAGGGGAGATCAGGGTGTCGAACTTCCTATTGTGGCAGCTCGCCTACTCCGAATTGTATTTCACGGACGTCTACTGGCCCGGGTTCAGGTACATCGATTTCCTCCGTGCCATACGCTCGTATCAACAGCGCGGAAGACGCTACGGAAGGTGAGCGATGGTCCATTACGACATGGTCTTCATCCACGCCCCTACGGTATACGATTTCAGGAAGAAACCCATATTCTACGGGCCTGTCAGCGATGTGATACCCTCCTCGCCCGTGTTCGAGTGCTATCCCATCGGATTCATGACCATCTCCGCCCACCTCATGGCGGCCGGTTACAAGACCCGTATCATCAACATCGCGGGACAGATGCTGGCCGACGAGAAGTTCGACGCGGAGAAGAAGATCCGCAAGATCGAGGCGGACGTCTACGGTATCGACCTGCATTGGATGCCCCACACCCACGGTGCCCTGGAACTCGCGAAGATCGTCAAGAAGTACCACCCCAACGCCAAGGTCGAATTCGGTGGTTTCACATCCTCGTACTTCTACGAGGAGCTCATCGCCAAGCCGGAGATCGACTTCGTGATGCGCGGGGACACCACCGAGGAGCCCACCGTGAGACTGCTGAACGCTCTCAACAAGGGCGGAGACCTGTCGGAGGTTCCCAACCTGGTCTGGAAGGACGATTCCGGCAAGGTACACAACAACGGCGTCACCTATGTCCTGGATGACCTCGACAGCGTCATTTTCGACTACGGCGTCATGATCAAGAATGTCATGAGGACCATGGACGTTGCCGGTTCCCTTCCCTGGAAGGCCTGGGCAGACACCCCTCTGACCTCAGTGTTCACGGTGAGGGGATGTTCCGTCAACTGTGCCGAGTGTGGCGGTTCCCATGACGCGAACGGCAGGGTGGTATGCAGGCGCAAACCCGCCTTCCGCAGCCCCAAGAAACTGGCCGAGGACGTGGCCAACATCCACAATTACATGAAGGCCCCGATATTCATCGTCGGGGACCTCAGGCAGAACGGCATGAAGTATGCTGACGACTTCCTGAACGAGGTGAAGGAACTCGATGTCGACAATCACTTCGTCATCGAGCTGTTCAACGGTGCCAACGAGGAGTATTTCCGCAAGGTCGACCGTGCCTTCGGAGCGGGATGGAGCATCGAATTCTCTCCTGACTCATATGACGAATCCGTACGTCTGGCACTTGGTAAGGGTTACACCAATGATGCCATCGATCGGACCCTTCCCGCGGCGTTCAACAGCGGCTGCGGACGTTTCGATCTCTTCTTCATGACCGGTCTCCCGCAGCAGTCCCGTGACTCGGCGATGGAGACAGCCGGCAGCGCCAAACACCTGTGGAGTCTGGTGAAGAAGGAGGACAATCTCTTCATCTACAACTCTCCTTTCGCGCCTTTCGTCGATCCCGGCAGCAGGGCGTTCGAAGAGCCCGAGAAATGGGGCTACAAGCTTCGCGCACGTACCCTGGAGGACCACAGGAAGCTCCTTGACAGTCCCTCATGGAAGCATACCCTGTCCTACGAGACCGTATGGATGAACCGTGACGAGATTGCAGAGACCTCCTACGATGCCGCCATAGTCCTCACCAATGCCCAGCTGGAAGCCGGGCGCATCACCGAGGAAGGGGCCAGGATTCGCAACGACAGGACGGAGACCGCACGCAGCATCATGCACACCATCGACGAGGCCCTGCTCCTGGAGGATGCCGAAGAACGCGACAGACGTCTGTGGGCGATCAAGGAGGAGGGCGTGAGGATGATGGATTCTACCATCACCGACAAGAACGACCTCGACTGGAAGACCGGTTCGATATGGTCCAATGCCCCGCGTGTGGGTATGGGCCTTCTCAGAAGTATGATCCACAGGAAGTAAGGGACTTCCCGTGGATTGAAAATTCATATGCTGGCACTTATTCTTTTCCCATCTCGACGGAGCGTTTTACGCAGGCATCGACACAGTGTATCATGGTCTCCTCGAAGCCCTCGTCACGGAGTACTTTCACACCTTCGATGGTGGTCCCTCCGGGTGAGCAGACGCCATCCACGAGCGCATCGGTCTTCATCCCGGACTGGAGGACCATCTTTCCTGCCCCGATCAGGGACTGACCTGCCAGGATGGTGGCCTGTTCCTCGGTCAGACCGTATTTCATACCTGCTTCTATGAGTGCGTGGGCGGCCATGTAGAGGTAAGCCGGGGAGCTGCCGCAGATGCCGGTCACGGCATCGAGGTCCTCTTCCTTCACTTCGACAGCCAGTCCTATGGCTGAAAGAATGGTGTCGACGGATTTGCGGTCTGCCTCGGTACAACCCTTGCCCATAACATAGCCAGCACCTCCTTCGAGGACCATGCAGCAGTGGTTGGGCATGACTCTGACCAGCCTTGCTTCGGGAGCGTATTCCCCCAACGCCTTGAGCTTGACTCCTGCAGCGATACTGATGAGGAGCTGATCGGCACCCACCTTCACACCCTCTTCCCTGAAGAGCGAAGAGATGTACTTCGGCTTGATGGCGAGGACGATTATCTCTGCGAGACCTGCCATATCGACGGCCTTCTCGTACATCCTGATTCCATACTTCTGGGTCATTCTGTTTCTGGTTGATTCGGAGGGGGCGCAGGCGATGATCTCGTCCTTGCTGTAGACGTTCTTCGCAATGAGCCCGTCAATCATCGCTCCAGCCATTCTGCCAGCCCCGATGAATCCGATTTTCGCTTTCATGAGGGGAGGACCTTTTTCCTACAATAAAAAACCCCCTATATTCATATCAGAATAAAAAATCAAAATGATATTCTTAAATCAGGCGCTGTTTATAAAGAACCCCGATTTTAAAATCCTCTTTTATTATATAGGAAAAAATCATCGAGTCGGCTAATGTCACTAATCGCAAGCTATTTGCCTTTATTGTTCGTGGGGATTCTTTCCCTCGGGTTTGCGCCGTTGGCATGGTTGGTTTCGAGGTTCCTTAGGCCCTCGCAATCATCGAAGTGGACAGAGGAGACATACGAGTGCGGTTCGGTTCCTATCGGCGATGCTCGTGTCCAGTTCAGGTTCCAATACTACGCTTACGCTTTGATTTTCGTGGTATTCGATCTGGTTGTGACATTCCTTATGATCTGGTCAGTTGCATTTGCCGGACTTTCCGACATGGCAACCGTATGGATGCTTCTGTTCCTTGCTATCATGCTTCTGGGTGTGACCTACGCGCTCAAAAAGGAGGAAGACATATGGATATGAGCCTGTACCCTCATGCTGTTGCCATGAGTGCTGATGAGTTTATGTCGTGGAGCACCGCTCTGATCAACGACCTCGTCAGCTCCGGTACCAGGAGGACCATTGACAAGCTCACCGGACCTATCTGGTCCTGGGCAATGAAGAACTCCATGCACCCCCTTCACTGGGGACTCGCATGTTGTGCCCTGGAGATGGCACAGGCTTCCGCTCCCCGTTTCGATGCGGAGAGGTACGGAATGATCTACAGGTCATCTCCCAGGCAGACCGATATTCTCCTGGTCAACGGATGGATCTCCAAGAAGATCCGTAACGACATCAGGAGGCTGTGGGAGGAGATGCCTGGTCCCAAGTGGGCCGTCGCCATGGGCGAATGCGCAATCTCCGGCGGACCCTGGTACGATGCATACAACTGCATCCAGGGACTCGACCAGATTCTCCCCGTCGACCTTTACATCCCCGGATGCCCTGCAAGGCCCGACGCGATGATCGACGGATTCCTTCTCCTGCAGAAGAAGATCGACGAATACTTCAGAAGAGGAGTCATCCTCAAAGACAGGCAGGGACTCTGATGGACCTAACCGTACGCGAATACCAGGAAGGCTGGGAGAACGAGATCAAATCCAAGCTCGAAGCCCAGTTCCCTGGAAAGTTAACCGTCACCAAGACGGAGACCCGCAGGGTCTACGCCCAGGTCGACAAATCCGTCAGCAAAGCCGTCTGCCAGTATCTTCACGACGAACTCAGCTTCGAGCACTGCGCCACCGTCATCGGTGTCGACCTCGGAGAAGAGGAGCAGAAGATGCAGGTCGTCTACCACATCGACAACTACACCCTGTACAAGGCCATGGTCGTCGAGCTGACCGTTGATCTCCCCTACGACGATCTCCACATCGAAACCGTCTCCGACATCTGGGGCGGCGCCAACTGGCACGAGAGGGAGACCTGGGAGCTCTTCGGAATCGTATTCGACAACCACCCCAGGCTCGAGAGGCTTCTCACGCCTGACACCTACGAGTTCTTCCCCTTCAGGAAGTCCTACAAACTCAGGGGGTCCCAGTGATGAGCGACGAAAAGAAAGTACAGATACCCACCGCGACCGAGATCGCAGAGGGAGCAGAAGTCACCAAAGAGATGGTCCAGGAGTATAAGACCTCCGGAATGGAGATGGACAAGATGTGGATCACCATGGGTCCGCAGCACCCCTTCTCACACGGTCTCTGGACCCTCAAGATCTGCGCAGACGGAGAAATCGTCACCGACGCGGACCCCATCGTTGGATACCTCCACAGGGGATGGGAGAAGGAGGTCGAGAACAGGACCTATCCCAAGATCATCCCCATGGCGGACCGTCTCTGCTATGCGGCATCGATGACCTACACCCACCTCTACTGTATGACCTGCGAGAAGGCCCTCGGAATCGATATCCCCGAGAAGACCAAGTACATCAGGATCGTAGCAGACGAGATCAACCGTCTCCAGTCTCACCTCATGTGGATGGCAGCAGTCGGAACCGACCTCGGTAACTACACCGCCTTCCTCTGGTGTTCCAGGGAGAGGGAGTACTGGATGGATATGAACGTCAGGCTCTGCGGAGCAAGGTCCACCACCAACTATCCCCGTATCGGAGGAGTCAGGAACGACGTCTACGACATCGATCCCGACCTAAAGGACGAGGACCACTCCAGGTTCCTCAGGGACCTCGTAAGGTGCTGCGACCACTTCGACAAGGCACTCTGGGATATTATCGCCCTTATCGACAACAACTCGACTTTCATCTCGAGGATGGTCGGCAACGGTATCATCACCAGGGAGCAGTGCGCCAACCTCGGAATCACCGGTCCCGCCGCAAGGGGAACCGGTGTCGACTTCGATATCCGCCGCGACGACCCCTACGACAACTACGACAAAGTGGACTTCGATGTCCCTGTCCTGACCGCCTGCGACTCTTACGCAAGGTACATGATCAGGGTCGAGGAGATGTTCCAGTCCACCCGTATCATCAGGCAGGCCGTTGAGAAGATCAGGGCACTCGGAAGGAGCGCCCCCTACAGGCTCAAGGTGCCTCAGAACATCCCCGCCGGAAGGACCTTCTGTAAACTGGAAGACCCCCGCGGTGAGTCCATGATGTACCTCGTGTCCGACGGTACCGACCACCCCTACAGGCTCAAAGTTCGCAGCCCCATCTTCGTGAACGTCTCCTCCTCCAAGTACCTGCTTCAGGGCTGCAGGATTGCAGACGTCCCCGTTATCATGGCTATGATCGACATGTGTCTCGGAGAGACCGACAGGTGATATGATGGTATACTCTTCTATTATTGACTGGGTAACCGCAACCTGGGGCACCCCCGTTGTGCTCAGGGAATTCTATCCCTTCGCGGACTACAACCTCCCTTACCACATCAGTATGGCACTCTGGAACATCATCGGTGGAGCCCTTGCCTGGCTCATCAACCTGCTGTTCCCCGGCAACCCTGTGTCCGAGTGGCTCATCAACCCCGGAACCAACAATGTGTTCGCTCTCGTCATCTTCATGATCGTCATCTTCCTGGTGGCGTTCATTGCGGTTCTCATATCGCTGTGGGAAGAGCGTAAGGTTCTCGGAAGGGCCATGGACCGTCGCGGTACCATGATCGGTATGATGGGATTCCTGCAGTGCGTCGCTGACGGTTTCAAGACCTTCATGAAGGACAACGTCTACTCCAGGAAGGTCGACAATATGACCTACTGGTGGACCGTGTCCCTCGTCATCGGAACCTCCGTTCTGATCGACTGTATGGTGCCCCTGTCCAGCAGGTGGTACGTCGTCAACTACGACGCCGGACTTCTGATCATCATGGGTCTCTACGCCCTCGCTCCGTTCTTCATCCTCGTTTCCGGATGGGCACAGAACAACAAGTACTCCCTTATCGGAGGAATCAGGGCAGCAGAGATGATGATCTCCTACGAGGTCCCCATGCTCATCATCATCGCGACCGCATGTCTCCTCACCGGTTCCATGAACATCGGTGAGATCGTCGCCGCTCAGAAAGACATCTGGTACATGATTCCCATGTTCGTCGGATTCGTCACCTTCGTCATGTGCGCAACTGCTGAGGCAGAGCGTGCACCTTTCGACCTTGCAGAAGCAGAGTCGGAGCTCGTCGAAGGATGGCAGACCGAATACGGCGGTATGAAATGGGGTCTCATCATGCTCGCAGACTACCTCAGGGGATCCGTCTCCTGCGGTATGATCGTCCTTCTGTTCTGGGGAGGATGGAACATCCCCTTCGTGAGCCTCGATTACTTCCTCGGACCCGACGCAGTCAACAACTTCCTGTATTGGCTGCCCGTGCCTGAGCTGATCTTCCTCATCAAGGGCTGGATCGCATTCTTCCTGATGATCATCATCAGATGCGGTGTAGGACGTGTCAGGACTGACACCATCCTCAACCTCGGATGGAAAGTATTCATGCCTCTGTCGGTCATCAACCTGATGATTGTACTCGTCCTCAAAGTTATGGGGGTCTACTGATGGCAATGGAATATACTGAGAAATACAGGGACGGCAGGCACAAGACTTGGAAGGACCTGTGGATCGTAAGGCCTATCTGGACGACTTTCAAACTGCTCGTCAAGACCACCATCCACAGACCGATCACCGTCCTCTACCCTTACGAATCACTCTGGAACCCCGACAACTACCGCGGACGTCCCGGACTCGATTTCAACAAATGTATCGGATGCGGAATGTGTGCAAGGATGTGTCCCTGCACCGCAATCATCCTCGTGGACGCCCCCGATGATGAGGGTAAGACCGTGTCCAGGCCCCAGGTTAACATGGGAAGGTGCAGCTTCTGCGGTTACTGCGCAGAGTACTGTCCCACCGATGCGATGACCGTGACCCCTATCGTCGAACTCGCTGAGTACACCAGGTCCGATCTGATCTACGGTCCCAGGAGGCTTGCCTACGAGCACACCACCGAGGGAATGAAGGTCAAGAACGAGGTCACCCTCTACTCCGACTGGAAAGAGGGCCGCGAGACCAGGTACAACTTCTATGAGGTTGACCGTCCCGAACTCAACGAGAAGAAGTGCATCAGCTGTAAGAAGTGCCAGAAGGTCTGTCCTGCTGACGCTATCACCATGGTTGAGCACGGAAAGAACGAGAAAGGAAGGCCCATCCTGTGGCCTGAGGTCAACAGCGACAAGTGCGTCAGCTGCAGTCGGTGCATCGACGCATGTCCCAAGTCCGCACTTCACATGAAGGAGGTTTACTGATGTCGCTGATCAACCTTGACAACATTTGGAGCGGAGTCTGCGACTTCGCGAACTACGTATGGAGCAACGCGGATCTCGTTGCATTCCTCTGCCTTGCGGCAATCGGAATCACCGCCGCCATCTTCGTCATCAAAGACAGGCTGCCCGTTCACAGCGCATTCTATCTTGCGCTCGTGTTCGTCACCGTCGCTGTCACCTACTTCTTCCTCGAAGCAGAGTTCCTCGGCGTCGTGCAGGTCCTGGTCTACGTCGGAGCCATCACCATCCTGTTCGCGTTCAGTATCATGCTGACCCGCAAATACATCAACGAGGAGGATTTCAATGATGAGTAAGAAAGCAGCAGCCGGTCTCGGCGTGGCAGCAGCTCTGCTCGTCACCCTGTGCGTATGCATCTATGCATCGCCCTGGACCGGCCTCGACGAAATGCATAGCATCCCGTACAACCAGATCGGTGACAGCGAGGCTGACGCCGGTATGGCACCCAACGCCTACGACGATGCTGGAAACCTGAAGACTACCAGCCTTAACTATGCTGTCTTCGAACAGTACGGACCTCTCCTCTTGGTCCTCGCCGTCCTGATGTTCGGCGCCATGGTCGGAGGAATATGTGTCGCCAGAGAGGAGGAAGAAACAGATGATTCCAATTGAGTACTTCCTCACCTTCGCGGCGATCCTGTTCGTCATCGGAGCCTATGGTGTGATGGCAAAGCCCAACACACTGATCGTCCTGATGTGCACTGAGCTCATGCTCAATGCGGCAAACATCAACTTCGTAGCGTTCTCGGCATACATGACCGGTGCACCCGCAGTCTACGGCCAGGTTATGGTCATCATGACCATCTCCGTCGCAGCAGCAGAGGTCGCAGTCGGTATCGCAATCCTGCTGAACGCCTACAAAGTCAGAAAGAGCACCAACGCTGAAGATCTCACATCTATGAGGTGGTAAATTGATAATACTAGACTATGTATGGCTCGTTCCCCTCATTCCCGTGCTCTGCTTCGTAATCGTTGGTTTCCTCGGAAACAAGATGGGGCCCAAGATGGCCGAGGGCGGATTCCTCGTAATCGCAGGTACCGCCGCGTCTTTCGTCATCGCGCTCCTCTGTACCCTCGAATACGTCGGATTCATCGGAGACGGAGGTCTCTACCCTGACGCAGTGACCAACAGTATCACCTGGTTCTCCGTTGGCAGCTACACGCTAACCTTCGGATACTACATCGATATCCTGTCCTGCCTCATGATGCTCTTCGCATCCTTCATCTCCCTGATGATCTTCACCTACTCCCTCGGCTACATGCACGACCAGGGACCCAGGCAGAGGAGGTACTTCGCAGAAGTCGCCCTCTTCCTGACCGGTATGCTGGGACTCGCTGTCTCCAGCACCCTGCTCGAGCTGTTCATCTTCTGGGAGATCATGGGTCTCTGCTCCTACCTCCTCATCGGATTCTGGAGCTTCAACCACCCCGAAGGCGACGACAAGGCTGACAATGCCGCATCCGCAGCGAAGAAGGCTTTCCTCGTCACCAGGCTCGGAGACGTCTGTCTCATGGGAGGACTGTTCGTCCTCTTCTTCACGATGGGTGGCCTCGAGTACACCACCGTCTTCAACGCAACCAACCTCGCGAACGCCTGGGCAGCCAACTCCGGACTCCTCACCCTCGCCGCTCTCCTCATCTTCGGAGGCGTCATCGGTAAGTCCGCACAGTTCCCCCTGCTCGACTGGCTTCCCGACGCAATGGCAGGTCCTACCACCGTTTCCGCGTTAATCCACGCAGCAACCATGGTCAAGGCCGGAGTCTACCTTGTCGCAAGGTGCTTCCCGCTGTTCGTCCTCGAGCCCAACGTGATGCTCTTTGTTGCCATCATCGGAGGTGTCACTGCGTTCTTCGCAGCCACCATGGCCATGAACAACATGAACATCAAGAAGGTCCTCGCGTACTCCACCCTCTCCCAGCTCGGATACATGTTCCTCTCGCTCGGAGCAGGAGGATACATGATGGCCCTGTCCATCGAAGTCACCGGCGGACAGATCATCATCCAGAACCCTGAGTACTTCACCATCGGATGCCTCGGATACGCGGCAGGCTGCCTCCACATGGTCAACCACGCGTTCTTCAAGGCACTGCTCTTCCTCTGTTCCGGAAGCGTCATCCACGCCAACGGCACTGAGGACATGCGCCTCATGGGAGGACTCTACAAGCAGATGCCCAAGACCGCCATCACCATGCTGATCGGTACTCTGTCTATCGCAGGATTCCCCTTCTTCGCAGGATTCTTCTCCAAGGATCTGGTGCTCGACGTCGTCTTCGAGGCGTTCCACGAGACTTCCGCGAACGTGAACTACCTGTTCATCTTCCTCTGGTTCCTCGGAATCGTCACCGCATTCATGACCGCCTTCTATATGTTCAGGCTCTGGTTCATGACCTTCATGGGCGAATACCGCGGCCACCACTGCCACGGCGAGTCCCCCAAGTCCATGACCGTGCCTCTCATGATCCTCGCGATCTTCGCGTTCGGAGCAGGTTTCGCCCTCCTTCTCGGATGGGACGGAGTCTTCACCTTCTTCGGCAACCACCACACTGAGGGCGAAGTCCTCCAGTGGATTGTCGGAGGATGGGACAGGCCCAACGTGGGAATCCACTGGATCGAGGAGCTCTTCACCAACTGGAAGACCTACGTCACCATCGTGCTCGTCATCGTTGCGATCGCACTCGCCTACCTGATGTACGTCAAGAAGTCCATCAACCCCGGAAAGTTCAGCAAGGACGGACAGTCCTGGCTCTACAGGACCATCTCCAACAGGTACTACTTCCCCGAGATATACAACCAGTTCTCCTGGAAGCTCGGATACGATGTTGCGAGGGGAGTCGACTTCATCGACAAGCAGATCATCGACGGAACCGTCAACGGACTGTCCAACGCAGTCTGCGGCTCCGGTGACCTCATGAGCAAGGCGCAGGACGGTAACCTCCACACCTACGCATCCGTCGTCCTCGGCGGCATCGTGGTGCTGTTCGTTGCTGTAATGCTCCTCTTCTTCTACGGAGGTGTGTTCTGATGGATTTCAACACCCTTATCCTGCCCCTGCTGATCCTTGTGCCTCTGATCGGAGCCGTTCTGACTCTGTTCATGGGCGGTAACAGGGCAAAATACGCGAACCTCGTTGCACTTGTGTTCACCCTCATCACCCTGGTCCTGTCCCTCGTGGTCATGATCACCCCTGTTGGTGAACTCGACAAGTTCAACTTCACCGCAGACTGGATCAACGCCGGCGGACTCAAGATGTCCTTCATCTTCGTCGTCGACGGTCTCAGCATCCTCATGGTCTTCCTGACCGCTATGCTGGAAGTCCTGGTCATGGCGTTCTCCTACAAGCAGAGCGACAGGCCCAACTACTTCTACGCACTGCTCCTGGCCATCGAGGTCGGACTGATGGGAGTTTACCTCTCTGCAGACTACTTCCTCTTCTACATCATGTGGGAGGTCAGCCTGATTCCTATGTACTTCCTTATCTCTTGGTACGGAGGTCCCAGGAGGCACTACTCTGCCATCAAGTTCTTCATCTACACCCACGTAGCATCGCTGATCATGCTGATCGGAATCTTCTGCATGGTCTTCGAGTCTGCACACCTCGCAGGAAGCGCCACCGTCGACTTCAGCTTCGCATTCGTGAAGCAGTGGATGGCCGGAGCCGACTCCGTGTTCCAGATCCTCGTGTTCGCAATGCTGTTCTTCGGATTCGCTGTCAAGATGCCCGCAGTTCCCTTCCATACCTGGCTTCCCGACGCACACGTCGAGGCGCCTACCGCAGGATCCGTCCTTCTGGCCGGTGTCATGCTTAAGATGGGTTCCTACGGTATCATCAGGGTCTGCATCGAGGCTCTCCCCGGCGCACTCGGCAGCTGGCAGTACATCGTCATCGCCATCGGTCTGGTCTCCATGATCTACGGCGCATACGCCTGTATCGCCCAGAGGGATCTCAAGAAAATGGTCGCATACTCCTCCATCAGCCACATGGGTCTCGTCATGGTCGCCATGGGTGCAGCCATGGGAGGTGCCGCCGCCGGCGACGCCAACCTCGTCAAGATGGGAATCGAGTTTGCAATCTTCCAGATGTTCGCTCACGGACTCATCTCCGGAATGCTGTTCCTTGTCTGCGGTACCGCAGGCCACAACTTCGGAACCAGAGAGATCCCCCTCATGGGAGGAATGGCCGGAAAGGTGCCCGTCTACGCCGCATTCATGATGTTCGCGTTCATGGCATCCCTCGGACTTCCCGGACTCATCGGATTCTGGGGAGAGTTCGGTATCATCGCCGCATTCTACCAGTGGATCGAGCCCAACGGAATGCTCTACCTCCTGGTCATCTGTCTCCTGTCCCTCCTGCTCACCGCGGGTTACTACCTGTGGGCAATGCAGAGGACCCTGTTCGGAAGGCTGACCACCAAGCTCGACTTCGCCCACGTCCACGACGTGGACCGCGTCGAGGCCGTGGTCCTCGGAGTGCTCGCTTTCGCCATCGCAATCTACGGATTCTGGCCTGACCTCGCACTCAGCTACGTAACTGGCTACGCACAAGCCTGGGCGGTGATCTGATGGACGCATCAATCTTTACCAACATCTTCGGATACTACACTGCCATCCTGCCCATGATCATCATGATCATCGGTGCAATGGTGATGCCCGCAGTGTACATGTTAACCAAGAAGAGGGCAGCGGTCACCGCCGTCTCTCTTGTTGTAGTGGTCGTATCGGCAGTGATCAACCTCATCATGCTGCACTACATCGGCACCATGGGAGACTACATCTACCTTGGAGGAACCAGCGCCACCTTCAGCGGCCTGTTCGTCTACACCTCCTTCGCAGGTCTCATGATCATGCTGTTCCAGATCGTCGCGTTCTTCGCGATCCTGGTCTCCGGATCCAGCAGAGAGGTCACCAAGCTCCACTTCGGAGCATACGGTGCACTCATGCTCATCGCGACCACCGGTATGATGTTCGTCGTGGCAGCTTCCGACCTCATCGGCATCTTCGTCGGTGTCGAGGCAGTCAGTATCAGCTCCTACGCACTGGTCACCCTGAAGAGGGCAGACCCTCGTGCAGCAGAAGCAGGTGTCAAGTACGTCATCATCGGAGGACTCTCCACCGCACTCACCATCTACGGTATCTCCATGGTCTACGGATCCCTTGGAACCATCGCACTCGATGGTCTCCAGGTTGCGTTCGTCGCAAAGGGATGGACCTGGGGACTGGTCATCGGTATCATCACCATGATCGCCGGATACGGATTCAAGATCGCTGCAGCACCCTTCCACATGTGGGCACCCGATGTCTACGAGGGAGCCGCAACCCCTGTCTCCATGTTCCTGGCAACCGGATCCAAGAAGATGGGTCTCGCAGTGTTCTTCAAGGTCTTCCTTGTGATGTTCATCGGAGTGACCGCTGTCAAGGTCGAGCCTGTCCAGTACCTGTTCGCCATCATCGCCGCAGTCTCCATGACCGTCGGTAACGTCGTGGCAATCGCACAGAACAACATCAAGAGGATGCTCGCCTACTCGTCCATCGCACAGGCAGGTTACATCCTCATCGCCATGGCAGTCATGACTCCCTACGCCCTCACCGGAGGTCTCTTCCACATGTTCACCCACGTGTTCATGAAGGGAGGAGCATTCCTCATCGTCGGTGCACTCATCTGCGCCGGTGTCGGTGAGAAGATCTCGGACTACAACGGACTTGCCAGGAGGAGCCCCCTTATGGCCTTCGCCATGATGCTCTTCCTGTTCTCCCTTGCCGGTGTACCCCCTCTCGCAGGATTCACCTCCAAGTTCGTCCTGTTCTCCGGAGCCATCTACGACGGCGGAGCCGTGTCCACCTGGGTCTGGCTGGCATTCATCGCCATCCTGAACTCCGCGATCTCCCTGTACTACTACGTCAGGGTCATCAAGGCCATGTACATCGAGAAGCCTGCAAAGGGAACCGAGGGTAAGCTGAGCTACCCCAAGGTGTTCGCCATCGCAATCGCGCTCTGCGCCATCGCGGTCGTCGTCCTCGGTATCTACCCCAACTTCCTCCTCGAGCCCTGTGCAACCGCAGCGAAGGACCTGCTCGGAGTATTCTGAGGTTAACATCAAACCCTTTACCGGCCTTCGGGCCGGGTATTTGTAACAATTATTAATCTGAAACGCATGTTTCGACTCATGGCAGTTAAGGACGAAGTTCTGAAAGCTATGAAGGAAGCAGGAAAACCCCTCAGTGCCGGCGAGGTCGAGAAGATCACCGGTATCGACAGGAAGGAGATCGACAAGGCGTTCAAAGAGCTCAAAGCGGAGAACGCCATCGTGTCTCCCGTAAGGTGCAAGTGGGAACCCGCTTGAACACAACCGCGGGGGTATCCCCGCACTCAATCTACTGTTGGTAAAGAGTTCTCTGGCCAACTTTTTAATAGGCTCTGGATATGTCTCAACAGATGGCAGGAATCTGGTCAGATTCAATCTCTTCTGAACTCGCTCAGGTCGAGGCGGTAATGGACGCATCCACGTCAACCGCTGAGAACCCTCAGCTCCGCGAGATGTGCCAGTATGTCATCGGTAACCACGGGAAGAGGGTAAGGCCCGCTTTTTGTATCCTCTCCTATTACATGCTCGGGGGAAAAGACCCAGCAAGGGCCATCGACATCGGGGCAGCAGTGGAACTGATCCACAACGCCACCCTCATCCACGACGACATCAACGACGAAGGTGAGATGAGGAGGGGTGCGAAGGCCCTGTACAGGGAGTACTCCCTGGGTAAATCCATCGTCGCCGGCGATTTCATGTTCGCCCTCGGATTCAAACTGCTCGGCACGGCTTCTGGCGAAATCATCAGTTACGTCATCGACGCCGCTTCCGCCATGGGTTCGGGAGAATTCGACCAGAAGAAATACGAGCGCAACGTGACTGTCGACGAAGCAGCTTACATCAAGATCATCACCGGCAAGACCGCACGCCTTATCGAGTGTGCTGCCAAATGCGGTGCATACATCGCACGCCCTGACGACCTCGAGAGCGTCATCAAAGTGGGAGAGATCGCATGCAACATCGGCTGTGCCTTCCAGATCATCGATGACCTCCTGGATATCATCGGGGACAGCAACAATACCGGTAAGAAGGTGGGGAACGACCTCGTCGAAGGGAAGCCCACCATCCCCACTATCTACGGAATGCAGGACCCGGAAGTGGGCGAGAAGATCCGTGAGATTTTTGAGAAGCCCTCCATCGGATACGATGAGGCAAACGAAGCCATCGAACTCATCAAGAAGACCGATGCGGTGGAGAGGTGTTACGCACTGGCCAACAAGTACGCTGATGCCGCCCTCGAAGGCCTCAAGGAGATTGAGGACTCCGAATACAAGCAGGCAATGATTGATCTCGTCAAATACATAGTCACCCGCAACAGGTGATAACTTGGCAGAGAAACTCCAGACAGATGTTTTGGTCGTCGGAGCAGGTCCCGCCGGAAGTCTGGCCGCCCGTACCGCCGCAGAGAAAGGCGTCAGGGTAACCATGATCGAGATGCGCCCGGAAGTGGGTGTGCCGGTCCGTTGTGGGGAGCTCATGCCTTCCGTGCAGGAGATAACGGACATGTTCCCCAACCTGCACGACGTCGACAGTCTTTTCGACATGCCTCAGTTCCTGATGGTCCGCAATGTGGAGGCGATCCGCCTCATCGACCCCAAGGAACGTACCTGGGAGTTCCCGTTCACAGGATACACCACCGACCGCGACCGTTTCGACCAGTATCTGGCGGAACAGGCCGTGAAGTCCGGTGCTGAGTTGATAAAATCATGCCGTTTCAAAGGTCTCGAGGGAAACACCGCGAAGACCACCGTCGGTGACATAGAATTCAAGACGATCATCGGTGCGGACGGCCCCGGTTCCCGTGTGGCACAGGCCCTGGGTCTTCCGAGGAACAGGAACCCGTATCCTGCCGTCTCTGCACAGGCCGAGGGAGATTACGAACCTGTCATTCAGATGTTCTTCGGAGGCATCGCCCCCGGCGCGTACGGGTGGATCATGCCCAAGGCTGGTCAGGCCAACGTTGGAGTGGGATTCTCCCCCAAGTTCTCCAACGGCACCCTCAGTGAGTACTTCGATAAGTTCGTGCAGACCCGCGGACTGAACGTCAAGACCCGCATCGAGGGGAAGTATGTTCCCAGCGAGGGTCCCATCGCCAAGACCTACACCGACATCGGGATGGTGATCGGTGATGCGGCTGGAGTCGTGATGCCCGTCAATGGAGGCGGCATCCCCCAGGCCATGATAACCGGTCAGATGGCCGGAGAGGTCGCAGCCGACAACATCCTCAACGGACGCTCCGTCGCTGAGTACGAGCAGGCATGGAGAGAGGTCCTCTATAAACCCCTGAAGATCGCAGCCAGCAACAAGAAGCTGGCAGACACCTTCGCATTCAGGAGCGAGTGGAGTACCGCCATGTGCATGAGGATACTCGGCAAGAGGCGTATGGGCAAACTCATCAGATGCAAACGCATCTTCCCGTGATCAGCGTTTGCGGTGGGCACGCATGGCCGAACCGCAGATTGGACAGTCGTCCATCTTCTCCTTGTACCATTTCCCGCAGCCGATGCATTGGTAGTTCCATTTCTCGACCTTCTTGATCCCTACCTGTCCCACGGCTTTGTAAGGGATGCCCATGATGCGGGCGGTGTTCTGTATGGAATAGTCGTCGGTCATGACTGTCCCGTCCACGTCCAACGCAAGTGCCAGCACGGTTATGTCCACGG
>CAMNNR010000002.1 GCA_946545675.1 uncultured Thermoplasmata archaeon
CCACGATGAGCGAAGCTCTGGCAACCAAACTGCCTCTGCGTGAGCCCGAGATCGTTGACATTCTCCTTCCCGACCTGCAGGACGAGGTCATCGACCTCAAGATGGTTCAGAGGACCACCGACTCCGGAAGGAGGGTAAGGTTCGCTGTCACCTGCATCGTTGGAAACGGAGACGGATTCATCGGTGTCGGACGTGCAAAAGGAAAGGAAGTCGGACCTTCCATCAAGAAGGCAATCGACAACGCAAAGCTCAACATCATCGAGGTCAAGAGGGGCTGCGGATCCTGGGAGTGCGGATGTGGAACTGTCCACTCACTGCCCTTCGAGGTCATCGGCCGTTCCGGATCCGTGACTGTCTACCTCCGTCCCGCTCCCCGCGGTATCGGACTGGCAGTCGGTGACGTCGCCAAGAGGCTGCTTACCCTCGCCGGTATCCACGACTCCTGGGGATTCGCCCGCGGAAACACCAAGACCAAGGTCAACTACTGTGTCGCAACCTTCGACGCACTGAAGCAGACCTCTGTCGTCAGGGTAACCGACGCACAGGCAGAGAAGCTCAACATCGTCGCAGGACCTGTCGGTCTCAAGACCGCAGAGAGCGACCTTGATTCCATGGAGGAGTGAAGATGGCAGCATACGTCGTAATCCGCGTGCTCGGCCAGGCTGATGTCAATTACAACATCCAGCACACCATGCACCTCCTCGGACTCAACAGGGTCAACCACGCCACCGTCGTTCCCGTGAACGACTCGTACAAAGGCATGCTTCAGATCGTCAAGGACTACTGCACCTTCGGACTCATCGACGAGGAGACCCTCGCCGCCATGATCAAGGCCCGCGGAAAGATTGTCGGAGACGCTCCCGTCACCGACGAGTATGTCAAGGAGAAGACCGAATTCGCCACCATCGACGACCTCGCAAAGGCAATCGTCGCCGGCGAATACAAGATCAAGGACGTTGAGGGCATGAAGCCTGTCTTCCGTCTCCACCCCCCTGTCAAGGGATACGAGGGCAACAAGCACTCGTTCGTCACCGGCGGTGCGCTCGGCGACAGGAAAGAGAAGATCAACGACCTGGTTAAGAGGATGCTCTGAGGTGTCATAAATGCCTAGCAGAACAAAGAAATTCAGGGGATCCAGGACCCACGGACGCGGAAAGAAATCCGGACGTGGAGCAGGTATCATCGGTGGACGCGGAAACGCGGGTATCGGTAAGACTGGCAAGATCTGGATGTTAAAATACGACAGGAACCACTACGGACGCTACGGATTCAAGAGGCCTCAGTCTGTCGTGAAAGCCAACAGCACCATCAACGTCTCCGAGCTCGAGAAGAGCATGGACCGTTTCGTCGCCATGGGCTTCGCGAAACAGGATGGAGAGAAATACTCCGTCAACCTTACTGATGCAGGAATCGACAAACTCCTCGGCAGCGGAAACGTCGGCATCGCAATCGATGTCACCGTCGCCGAGGCATCCGCCAAGGCCAAAGAGAAGATCGAGGCTGCCGGCGGATCCATTGTCGAGTGATTCCGAAAGGAGTAATTCAGATGGATGATGCAAAACCGAGTCTGTTGTACAAGGTGAAACCTATAGGCGACAGGCTCCCCGCAGTCAAACGTCCCGAAGGGCACGTGCACTTCAGGACGAAGATCATGTGGGTCGCGGTCATCCTGGTCCTGTATTTCGTAATGTCAAACGTATATGTCTGGGGGCTGGATCAGTCCGGCTCCCTCGACATATTCGCCCAGTACAGGACCATCATGGCCGGTGCGTCCGGTACCATTCTCCAGTTGGGTATCGGACCGATCGTCACCGCGTCGATCATCATGCAGCTGTTCGTCGGTGCTAAGATCATCAAGCTCGACCTCAGCAATAGGAAGGACAAGGCTTGTTACCAGTCCGTCATGAAGGTCCTCGTACTGGTCATGATATTCATCGAGGCAGTGCCCCAGGTATACGGATATCTGATACCTTCCAGCACCTTCACCTCGACATTCGGCGATGCAGGAGCGAAGCTCCTGATCATCCTCCAGCTGTTCATCGGTTCCTATCTGGTGTTCCTCTTCGACGAGGTCATCTCCAAATGGGGAATCGGAAGCGGTATCTCGCTGTTCATCGCGGCGGGTGTCTCGCAGGCTGTGTTCACCGGAGCGCTGAACTGGTATGCAGTGGATTCGTCCACCGGCTACTCGCTCTCCAACCCTCCGGCAGGAACCATTCCCAAAGCAATATACATCCTCATGAACACCAACTCCTCGGAGATGGCGTCCGGAGGTTACGAGATGATCCTCCTGGGACAGCCCAACCCGATGATCGCGTTGGTAGGTACTCTGGTGATCTTCTTGATCGTCGTGTACCTGGAGTCCAGCCGTATCGAGTTGCCTCTGTCGCACGGAAACGCAAGGGGAGCCAGGGGTAAGTACCCCATCAAGCTCATGTACGCAAGCAACATCCCTGTCATCCTGATGTCCGCCCTCCTGGCAAACATCAGCATGGTGTGCCTGCTGCTGTACACCAACAGCTTCCTCTCCTCGATACCCTTCCTCGGAGGCAACGACCTGATCGGTGTCTACGAGACCGGAAGCACCACCGCATCCGGAGGTCTCGCATGGTATCTATCGACCCCGCAGGGAATCACCGACTGGCTCATGCCGATCCTGAACCCCGCGAGCTACGGTAACGGCCATAGTGTCATCCAGAATATCTGCCACGTGTTGATCTACCTGACCGTCATGGTCATCGGATCCATCATGTTCGCCAAGTTCTGGGTCGAGACCACCAACCTCGGTGCGAAATCGGTCGCCAACAACATCCAGAGGAGCGGTATGCAGATCCCTGGATTCAGGAGGGACCCCCGTATCATCGAGAAGGTTCTCGAGAGGTACATCCCGACCATCACTGTGCTCTCCGGAGCACTGATCGGTCTGTTGGCCGGAGTGGCTGATATGATCGGAACCACCGGAAACGCTACCGGTACCGGTCTGCTGCTGACGGTCGGAATCGTCATCCGCTTCTACGAGGCACTCGGAAAGGAGCAGATGATGGAGATGAACCCCATGATGAGGGGATTCTTCGGCGGTGAGTGAAAATGGCAAACCCAGGCAGTCCCGAACAGATGAGAGAAGTACAGAACCAGAACATGCAGCCCATGCCTATGAGCACCATGTTCGGTATGTTCGCGGTCCTGATCATCATGATGGTCGTCATGATGTTCAGGGATGCGATCGGAGGGGCACTCAACGTGGTGTTCCAGGTGGTCGACTTCGGAGGACAGTACCCTGTCCTCACGCTGATGATCGCCGGAATCATCATGATCACCCTCAGCACCGTGATCAGGGGTGTACTGACCGATCCCGTGGAGCAGGCCAAATCCCAGCACATCCAGAGCGAGTTCAATACCGAGATGCGTCTCGCACGCACCGAGAACAACCTCTTCAAGCTGAAGAAGCTCCAGGAGATCCAGCCCCAGATGATGCAGGAATCCATGGCACAGAGCACCAAGATGATGAAGATGATGCCTATCACCATGCTCTTCATCATCCCCATCTACGCATGGATCTACTACTTCGTCACCAACACCGTGCCTGTCGAGCTCCTCGACATCGCGATGCCCTGGGGAACCACCAACCTCAACGACACCCTGCTGAACTTCATGCCTATCTGGATCGTGATCTACACCCTG
Organism: uncultured Thermoplasmata archaeon; assembly: GCA_946545675.1. Lineage (GTDB taxonomy): Archaea > Thermoplasmatota > Thermoplasmata > Methanomassiliicoccales > Methanomethylophilaceae > Methanomethylophilus. The sequence goes on from CAMNNR010000002.1 coordinate 3,682, forward strand.
ATCAGCCTCCCTATAGGACAGCTCGAAACCAAACTGATCAACTACATCCTGTTCAAGAGGCGCCTTGCCAAACTGGACGCAGGAGTAGCATGAGAATAACCATCAGTGGTCCTCCCGGTTCCGGGAAGACCACTGTCTGCGGCAAACTGTCCGAGACCCTCGGCCTCAAGGCCGTCGTCTTCGGACAGGTCTTCAGGCAGTTGGCCGCAGAGAAGGGAATGACCCTCGTAGAGTTCGGGGCACTCGCCGAGAAGGATCCCTCCATCGATGCGGACATCGACGCCAAGATCGTCGAGACCGCACGTAACAGCCCCGACATAATTCTCGAATCCCGTCTGTCCGCTTATATGCTGACCCGTAACGGGATTCCCGCACTGCGCGTCTATCTCGACGCCAGTCCCGAGGTCAGGTTCTCCAGGATCGGTATCCGCGAGGAGCAGGAGCTCCAGCGTGCCATCGAGGAGACCAATGCCCGTCAGGCCTCCGAGGCCAAACGCTACATGATGTACTACAACATAGACATCAACGACAGGAGCGTCTACGACCTCATCATCAACACCGACAACCTGACTCCTGAAGAGGTTCTCCAGAAGATCCTCGACGCGGTGAAGGCACGAACGATGCTGGTCAAGGACCCTAAGGCAATCCCGGACAAATGGGGCAAGCGCCCTTCGGACCGTACCGTCGGTGAATTATTGGAAGGCGGCGTGATAGCCCTCGACAAACCTTCCGGACCCACCTCACACCAGGCCACCGCCTGGGCCAAAGCGGTCCTCCACGTCGACAAGATCGGCCACGGTGGTACCCTCGACCCTTACGTAAGCGGAGTCCTCCCCATATGCACGGGAAAGGCCGTACGCCTCACTGACATAGTTCTCTCCTCCGATAAGGAGTACATCTGTCTCATGAAGCTCCACGGTGATGTGCCAGAGAAGCGTATCCGTGAGGTCGTGTCCCGTTTCCAGGGGAAGATCTACCAGCTTCCCCCGGTCCGTTCCGCGATCAAGAGGCAGCTACGTATCAGGACCGTCCGGGAGTTGGAGATCCTCGATATCAGGGGCAGGGACGTGCTTCTCCGCATCGCATGTGACGCAGGTACGTATGCGAGGACCCTATGCATCGATATCGGCGAGATTCTCCTCTGCGGCGCATCCATGGCCGAACTGAGGCGTTCCCGTTCCGGGAAGATGGGCGAGGCCAATGCAGCGACCCTGCAGGACCTCACCGATGCATACATATTCTGGCAGCAGGACGGCCGCGGAGAATGGCTCCGCAGCCTAATCAAGCCCATGGAGGTGTTGGTGGACCCGCTGCCCAAGATCATCGTCAAGGCGACCGCTGTGGACGCCGTATGCCACGGGGCGGACCTTTCCGTCAAAGGTATCCATATGCTCGACAGCGACATCAGGAAGAACGCGCTGGTGGCAATGATGACTGCCCGCGGAGAACTGGTGGCCATCGGCAAGATGATGATGTCCTCCGACAAAGTGATGGCCTCCGATTCCGGTGTGGCAGTGAAGACCTCCCGTGTGTTCATGGAGGAAGGTCACTATCCCAGGATGTGGAAATACTCCACTGATTTGGAAGGTATTCCTCTGAGCGAGTGAGCCTTCCATCAATAGAATTTTAAGTCTGGTTATACATCGGGTATCGATGGGATTCTTTTCTAAAGAGGAAACTGTATTCGAGAAGGCGGACATCCGTCTGGGTGAGTTCGACCCCACCAATTCTACCGGGTCCTGCTATTTCCACATTCTCAAGTTCCCCTTTGACGTGAAGAAGAACCGCATGATCCGTGTCCACGTCACTTCCGAACTCCCCATAGATGTCGCACTGGCCGGACCCGAGGGACTCGTCGGCGAGGTCGGGGGGGTCAAAGAGACCACTCTCGGACCGTATAGCACCAAGAACTACCCCGATATGTGTGTATTCCTGGGTATAACCCCCGGCGATAAGTCCACCGTATCGGTAAAAGCATGGTTGGAGAGCAAATGATGCATCTCGAAGAAGGCGATAAGCGTAATTTCTGGGTGGACGGACTGCCCGCAGGTCTTTCTGTCGTACGTCAGTTCGACAAGATTGTCCTGGCACTGTGGATACTGTCATTGATGGCATACGGGGTCTGTCTGTTCTTCCTATCCGGGCGTTATGATGCATATTTCCTGCTGTCCTTCGTGGCGGTGCCTTTCGACGTCGTGGGTCTGCTCTACATCCTCAGTCGCAAAAACATCGCGGCGCTGATAATCACCGCTATACTGGCAGCGGCAGGTTATTTTGTGACCCACTCGCTGATGTATATCCTCATAGTCGTGTACGTGTTCATCGGTGCACTTGGTGTCGCATGCGTCGTGGATGCCATCCAGAGGATCGTCTTCTATCACATCGTGGACCATGTCAGATATGTCAACGTGAAGGACAAGCTCGGAATTGTGGACCGTCTGGTGGCATTCCTGTTCAACATCCCTCCGGACCTCGACACCAGGAACATCACCATCGAACCCAGGAAACTCGGTAACAAGTTCCCCTGGAAGGATATGGGCGGCACCATAGCGTTCTCGCTGATCATCGGTATGTTCTTCTGGATCTACCTGTCCATGAACCCCACGTTCATGCAGTCCAACACCGTATCGAGCAATGTCCCCACATTCATCTTCGGCGTGATGCTTTACATCCCTGTCATCGTGATGCCTTTCACCGTGTTCAAATCGCTCGACGTGAAGATCTGTACCAACTATCGCGACTTCCATCTGTTCAACGGTGCCCTCGCTACCATCCAGAGGATGGCCGTCCCCGTCTTCGCCGCTCTGATTTACGTGCTGATGGCTATGAACACCTCGGATCCCATGCAGGTCATTATGTACATCGCATTCTCTGTGGTCATCATCCTCTTCGTGGTCATCCTGACCTCCATCCTCTACTACTACGCGATGGAAGCGACGACGGCGTCCGATATCTCCAAGAAATGGAAGATATTCATCCCCGTACCTCTGATGATGACCCTCCACAAGGACGGGGAAGAGGACAAGCCCTTCTATCCCGCCATTCCCGAAAGGGATGAATCCGACATGAGGGAAATTTCCCTCACCATCAGGAAAAAATGAGTCGGACCGTGCCGTCTGGCACAGTCCGTTTTGTGTATCAGTACTGAGTCCTGCCGGAGGAGAAGTAGGGGTTCTCCTTACCGGGTGCGGCCCAGCTGTTGAAGATGGGTTTGAAAAGCTCGACCGAGCTCATTCCGGGCTGCTTGCGGAGTCCGATGATTTCGGGTTCGTGGTTGTTGCTGATGATGATCTTGTATTTCTGCTCCACACCGTTGGTGCTCACAGGTGCCTTATCATTGGCGACGATGGCTGCGATAGTCTGATCTGCCATCAGCTGGATCTCCTCAGGGGTGTACTCGTCTGGCACCTTGATGATGAAGCAGGATTCCTCGGTTTCGCCGTTGATCATGAATGAGACCTCGGCCTTCTCGAAGAGTTCTTTGAATTTGGCGGTGTTCTCGTTCTCAGGTGCAAGAGCCAGAACCCTGTTTTTGAACTTGTAGGGGATGTCGAGATAGATGGCATCCTCTCCGAGTATGTTCCACATGTGTGGTGCATCGGCTATGTAGTAAAAAGGTTATTCGATAGAGGGTCGTGCGTGCGCGCATACGCACACACTATATATTACGTAAAAATATCGCCAGATAATGGCCGAGGAGTTCAAAGTCACCCCCTGGGAGGTGACCGGAGACATTGATTACGACGTGCTTATGAAGAAATTCGGGACCACGCCCATCGACGATAAGCTGATCCAGAGGATTTCCAAGCACTGCGAGCCCCATCCCATGCTCAGACGTGGTATATTCTATTCCCACCGTGACGTGGATATACTGATGGATGAGTACGAGAAGGGCAACGAATTCTACATCTACACCGGCAGGGGCCCCTCTGGCAACACGCATCTCGGCCATGTGATGCCGTGGATATTCAACAAGTGGCTCCAGGACAAGTTCAAGTGCAAGATGCTGTTCCAGATGACCGACGATGAGAAGTTCCTCTTCAAGGACCTCACCCTCCACGACACCCGCAGCATGGCATACGAGAACGCACTCGACTTCGTCGCGCTGGGATTCGATCCTGACAGGACCAAGATCATCATCGACACCGAGAACATCAAGACCCTCTATCCTCTGGCGCTTCGTGTTGCCAAGAAGGTCACATTCTCCACCGCCAAGGCGGTATTCGGGTTCGACAACGAGTCCAACATCGGCAGGATATTCTTCACCACGCTGGAATCGGCTCCGGCGTTCATCCCCACCGAACTCGAGGGGAAACCCACCCGTGTGATGATCCCCTGCGGTATCGACCAGGATCCCCACTTCAGGGTAACCAGAGACGTAGCCCCCGGTTTGGGGTACCCCAAGCCCACCCTGATGTACTGCAAGATGTGTCCCGGACTGAACGGTGGGGACAAGATGTCATCCTCCGACGAGAACGCAACCATCTACACGACCGATACCCCCAAACAGGTCAAGAAGAAGGTCGGAAGGGCGTTCACCGGCGGATGCGTAAGCGTGGAGGAGCAGAGGCAGAAGGGAGGCAATCCCGACGTCTGTGCGGTCTTCAAGTACAATTACTACCTCTTCGAGTACGACGACGCCAAACTCAACGAGATGGCCGAGAAGTGCAGGAACGGAGAGATACTGTGCGGCGAATGCAAGGTCGCACTCACTCAGAAAATCAATGTGTTCCTCGAGGCCCATCAGGCCAAGAGGGAGGAAGCCAAGGAGATCCTTGACAAGATGGCCTTCGAAGGCTTCAAATGGTGACTCAAATGGACATGAACGAGATACTCGCAGGCCTCAGCTACAATGAGAAGAGGCTGCTGCTGGCACTTGATAAGAACAATGGTCGCGGAACCCCAGCGGACATGATACGTACCGGAGGTTTCGGACTCGAGGTCGAGGTCATGGGTTCGGCCTCATGGCTCGCATCCAAGGGTCTCGCGCAGATATCCGAAGAGAGCACCAAATATTACGCGCTCACTGACCCCGAGGCATCCAGGAACGGACTGCCCGAGAGGGTCGCACTCAAGGTCATCGACGCCGCCGGAGGAAGCATAACCCTTTCCGGTCTCGCGGCAGGCATGGGTAACGGCGAGGACAACATCGCCGTGGGTTGGCTCATGAGGAAGAAACTCGCCAGCATGCAGGATGTGAACGGCGAGAAGGGACTCGTCCTCAATGATGCAGGAAAGGCCGCCCTGAAAACCGTGATGCCCGACGAGGCACTCGTCACCAGGATGCTTGAGGCCCCTGTGCCTGAATCTGAGGCTGACCCCAAGGTCATCAAGGACCTGAAAGGCCGTAAGGGAATGATCAAGGAGATCGTCGAGACCGTCAGGGAGATATCTCTCACCGACGACGGAATCAAGGCCGCCCGTTCAGGCATCGAAGTCAAAGAGGAGATTACCGAGATCACCGACGAGATAGTCCAGAGTGGTAAGTGGAAGGATGTCGAGTTCAGGAAATACGATGTCCAGACCTTCGCTCCCGCAGTATACCCAGCAAAGAAGAACCCTCTGACCAGGCTCGGTAACGAGGTCCGCAGGATGTTCACCGAGATGGGATTCAACGAGATGTCCTCCGAGTATGTCCAGCCCGCATTCTGGAACATGGACGTTCTCTTCATCCCCCAGGATCACCCTGCCAGGGATATGCAGGACACCTTCTTCCTCGAGAACCCCAACCGTATCGAGCTGGAGGACAAGGACCTGGTCGCCAAGATCAAAGCCATCCACGAGAACGGAGGAAACACCGGTTCCACCGGATGGGGAGGCGAATGGTCTGAGGAGAAGGCTTCACAGGCACTGCTCAGGACCCACAGTACCGTGAGCAGCATCCGTTACATCGCCGATCACCCTGACGCACCCCAGAAGGCGTTCTCCATCTCCAGGATCTTCAGGAAGGAGTCTATAGATGCGACCCATCTGCCCGAATTCAGTCAGATTGAAGGTATCATCATCGACGAAAATGCCAACCTTGACATGCTCATCTCCATCATCCGTGAGTTCTATGCAAGGATGGGATTCGACAAGATCAACGTCCGTCCCAGTTATTTCCCCTACACCGAGCCCTCGATGGAACTCGAGGTCTACTTCAACGGCAAATGGCTAGAACTCGGCGGTGCTGGCATATTCAGGCCCGAGGTCCTCGAGCCCTTCGGCGTGAAGACTCCCGTCCTCGCATGGGGATTCGGTTTCGAGAGGCTCGCGATGCTCAAGTGGAACATCACCGACATCAGGGACCTTTACATCTCCGACCTGGATTCGCTCAAGAGGAACACTGTCTTCTGATCAGTTGAAATTGAGCTTGGAACGGGGATCGTCAAGCGCCCGTAACAGGTTCTTGTAGCTGCCCTTCTTGTATTCCGGAGCGGCGGCCATGGCCTTCCCGAGGAGCATGCGCGCATCATCCAGATTATCGTTGCGGTAGGCAATCTCCGCCCTGACCATCAGGATACTGTCCACGTCTTTGGCATCACCTATCTCGTGCATCGCATCGGACGCGGCGACAGCTAATCTGTCTGCCTGCTGATAATCTCCGTTGCGGAGACAGGCCTGGGCCATGATGACTGCAGCCAGAGGGAGTTTCAGGTCGTCATACGCGGTCGATGCGAGATTGAACGCCTTGTCGTAATCGTCGTGCATGACGCAGAGCTGGGCCTCCACGACGGTGGCCAGGGCCGAATGGTATTTGTCGAGTACCTTGAGGCAGGACTTCACGCCTTCGGTGGATTTGATGGCGACCGCTACCTGGCTCTTCAGCCAATAGATGTCTTCCGTATAGTCATCTGGAACATCGAGACGGTTCAGTATCTCCATCAGGTCCTCGTTCGGGTTGTATGAGAATTCGTCGGTGTGGCGGACAGCGTATCTTACCGCCTCGAGATTGCGTCCGGCACAGACGAGGTGATATAGCCTCTCCTGTAGGTTCCCCTGCTCCATCCACCAGTCCGCAGCCCAGCCGTGCCATTTGATTATCTCCTCTTGGGGGATCTTCTCTAGGTAAACCTTCGCCACATCCGGGGGAACCAGGACCATTCCGCTGATGTCAGCCGGGAGTGTGCCGGTCTCGGTGGCGGGGAAGATCTCCCTGGGCACAGGGACGCGAAACACGCTCGCCCGACCGAAGGTCTCGCGGTCGCGGGGACTCAGTGCGTTCCATTTGACCTCGGGGTTGCAGCGCTTCATGTCGAGGATGACCGATGGGTCGATACCTGCAGCATCCAGTTTCTTGCGGATGATCTCCACCTTCTCCAATCCGGATTGGGTGATGCAATACACCAGCCTCCTGGTGCGGACTCCTTTCTGGCGGGCCTGCCAACTCGTCACCATACCGATGTCGCCGAGCCTTTTGAGGTCCAACGAGGCGTGGGAACGGGTGATGCCGGTAACCCTGGCAATCCCATCCTGTGTGAGGTCGAAAGGTACATTGTATTCCTGTCCTTCGGAAACGTGAGTGAAATTGCTTAGGTGAAGCAGAATGCGGTCTTTGACCGGGACGTCCCTGATGGTAACATAAGCCATGTTTATATCCACGTTTCAGATAGGATAAAAAAGAAATCAGGTCGATTAAGACTGTTAAAACGGGTTGTCTTTACACATGCACAGGTTGTTAGTGAGGTATGAGAAGGATATCGCATCGGTGAATATGGTCGACGAGTACATCTCCGGCGGGGGATGGGAAGATGCCGGGGAGGACGAGCAGGGCCGCCGTTACATAACCGACGGTAATGACATGATCGTCTATCTCCAGCACCAGCACATCCGCGCGGAGCACATCGACCGTGACGCAGAAGCCTTCGGTTTCAAGCCCGATGTCGTCGTGTTCCCATCGGTCCACAGCGCAAAGAGCGGGATACCTGCACTGACCGTACACCCCATCGGCAACTATCACGAAGCACAATACGGCGGAGAGGAAGGCAGATTGGCCCCAGCCTGCCCCAAACTGATGTCTGACACCCTGCGCAGCATCAGGAAGAACTGCAATATTCCAGAGTACAACATATGCTTCGAGGTCTCGCACCACGGGCCTTTCATCGAGACACCGACCTACTTCCTGGAGATCGGCAGTGATGAGAGCTGCTGGGGGAGGAAGGACGCGGCGGAGATACAGTCCAAGGTCCTCAGAGAGGTCAGGGAACTCAACGATTATCCCGACGTGATAGGTATAGGAGGAGGTCACTACGCCCCCAGATTCACAGAGCTGGCACTGTCGAGCAAAGTGAATTTCGGACACATGCTTCCGAACTATCAGATGGAAGGCCGTGACGACGAGGACATCGCCCGTTGCATAAAGCTCGCGCTGGAAGCTTCCAATACGAAAATGGCCTACCTGCACAGGAAGTCCATGAAGGGGGCACAGGCAGCCCGCATCATCGCCCTCGGCGAATCGGTGGGCTGCGAGTTCATGAAATCCGAGGATTTCGAGCCGCTTACTGGGAACTGATGTAGGTACCGGAGAAGGGTTGTCCGAGGATGGCCTTCTCGAGTTCCGCGAGGTTTCTTCCGTCCACCATCTGGATGTCGATCCTTTCCTTCTTGGCAATCTGGACACCCAGAGGGTCGAAGACGCTGGACTTTCCAGCGCCGTGGTCCTTGTAAACCAGGGCATCGAGTTCCTCGATGGTCAGCTTATCGTATCTGACCGCGTCAGGGTTCTTCCTGGGATCGTCAGAGTAAACAGCATCCACGGAAGTGGCGTTAATCACGCGTTTCGCTCCGAGTTCGGTGGCGAGCATGGTCGCCACTGCATCGGTTGTGTGGCCGGGTTCGGTACCGCCCATGACCACGATCCCGCCGTCCTTGAATTTCTCCGCGGCGGTTTTCACGTCGAGGGGGATATCGGTGGAGGACTTGTCCCCCAATGCAAGTGCCAGAAGTCCCGCATTAAGCCTCGTGCATCCGATCCCGAGGAGGTCGAGTTCATACTCGCTGCCCCCGAGTTCCCTGCCGGTGACCGTGTAGTAGCGGGCGATCTTCCCGCCTCCGCAGACCACACAGATCCTTACTTTTTCAGAGGCTTTCTTAAGCATTTCCGCGAGTTTTCCGATATAAACCGAATCATTTTGGTCCGGAATCAGAATCGAACCGCCTATTGAGATGACGACGATGTCCTGGCTCATAACTAACACTTTTATAGGGATGCGGGTTAGGGATAAAATCATTGTTGAAGGTATGTCAACATGGCAAACGACAATTCCGCTAACAGAGCCCGCTACGATTTTAAGAAGGCTATGGAAGAGATCAGGAACTACCGAGGAAGAGGCACCGAGCTAATCTCGGTGTATGTGCCCTACGGCAAGCTGATTTCAGATGCAATGGCCTATCTCAGAGACGAGCAGGGTCAGGCATCGAACATCAAATCTAAAACCACGATGAAGAACGTCACCAGTGCCATCGATTCTATCATGGCCCGTCTCAAGACGTTCGACAAGGTACCCGAGAACGGTATCGTCATCTTCTGCGGTGAGGTCCCCCGTGCCGGAGACCAGACCAAGATGGTGCAGTACACCATCAACCCTCCGGAACCCATCGGTGCGTTCCTCTACAGGTGCGATTCGGCATTCTTCACTGACCCTCTCGAGTCCATGCTCATCGACAAGAGGTACTATGGACTCCTCGTAATGGACAGGAAAGAGGCAACCATCGGAATCCTCGCCGGCCCCAGGATCCAGGTGCTCAAGCACTTCGAATCCATGGTCCCCTCCAAGCACCACCAGGGAGGTCAGTCATCCGTCCGTTTCGAGAGGCTGATCGAGATCGCCGCCCACGAATTCTACAAGAAGATAGCAGACAACTGCACCACCTGCTTCCTGGATTCCCTCCAGGACCTGGAAGGTATCATCATCGGCGGTCACTCCCCCACCAAGGACTTCTTCTACAACGAGCAGTACCTCCACCACGAGCTTCAGAAGAAGGTCATCAAGCCCCTCATCGACACCGGCTACACCGACGAGTCTGGTCTGAAGGAACTCGTGGACAACGCCCAGGGTTCCATCCAGGACCAGACCCTCTCCTACGAGAAGGAGATGATGCAGAGGCTCTTCCGTGAGATCAGGAAGACCGAGGGCGGTCTTTCCGCTTACGGTGAGGCACAGGTCCGCCATTGCGCTGACATGGGTGCCATCGACACCTTCCTCATCTCCAGCCAGCTCAGGAAGTACCGCTGCAAGTGCAAATGTTCCGCCTGCGGCCATGAGTTCGAGGCCACCACCGACAGCGACGAGGAGACCGTGAAGTGTCCCAAGTGCGATGGAAACTCCAAGATCGTGGAGAGCATGGACCTCATCGACAACTTCTTCGAACTCTCAGAACTCTACAATTCGAACATGCAGCTCATCTCCGGCGATTCCGAAGAGGGAGAGATGCTCCTGAAGGCGTTCGGCGGTATCGCCGCACTGCTCAGGTACAACGTGGAGTGATTCACATGAAGGCAGTAGACCAGTTCGTCAATGAATGCGAGACGAAGGTGAGGGAGATCGTCACCGCCATGGGCGCTCCCGCTGACGTGAAGATCGTGAAGGAGATCCCGGACAACGCGGACCTGGCAATCCCCTGTTTCACCTTCGCCAAACCCCTGAAGATGGCACCCGTGGCCATCGCCGAGAAGATAGCCTCCGAGATGAAGCTCCCCTGCGGAATCATCGCAGGAGTCAAGCCCCTCAACGGATACCTCAACTTCGACATCGACAGCAGTGCGCTCATCACCGACCTCCTCGAGGAGGTTGTCGAGAAGGGAGCCGACTTCGGAAAGTCCGCACCCACCGGAATCAGGGTCAACGTGGAACACACCTCCACCAACCCTACTGGGCCCGTGCACGTGGGACGTGCCAGGAACCCCATTATCGGTGATACGCTCGCAAGGTGCCTCAGGATGCGCGGACACGACGTCACCACCGAGTACTACGTCAACGATGTCGGAAAGCAGGTCGTTATGATGTCCTGGGCAGTGGCCAATGTCACCCCCGAGGAGGTCCAGAAGGAGATCGAGGAGACCGAGAAGGCGGATGACCGTGATAAGGTCGACCACAGGCTCGTGTTCAACTACAGGGTCGCCAACAAGAAGGTCTTCCAGGTCCCTGAGATGGAAGCGGAGATCGCAGAGATCCTCAGGAAGTTCGAGGCCGGCGACCAGCCCACCATCGATCATGTCAAGAAGGTCGCCGAGACCATGCTCGGGGGAATCAACGAATCCCTGGCATCCATCAACGTCAAACTCGACAGGTACACCTGGGAATCCACATTCATCGCCAACGGGGCGGCCAAGGACGTCGTCCGCAGGCTCCAGAACACGCCCTATTCCGGCAAGACCGAGGACGGGGCTTCCTATGTGGACCTGAAGGACTTCGGAATCCACGGAAAGAACACCAAGTTCACCTTCACCCGTGCGGACGGTACCACCCTCTACACCACCAGGGACCTCGCCTACCACGAGGACAAGTTCTCCCGTGCTGACCGTGTAATCGACGTCCTCGGCGAGGACCAGAAACTCGGTTCCCAGCAGCTTACCGCCGCCCTTCAGATCATGGGCAGGACCGAGAAGCCCGAACCCCTGTTCTATGCGTTCGTCTCTCTGCCCGAGGGAAGGATGTCCACCCGTAAGGGAGTCGTCGTCTATCTCGATGACCTCGTCGACGAGGCCACCGACCGTGCTTATGAGGAGGTCAAGTCCAGGCGCAGCGACCTTTCCGAGGAGAGCATGAGGGCGATCGCCCGTGCCGTCGGAGTGGGAGCAGTCAGGTACAACATCGTCCGTGTCGGGGCCGACAAGCAGTTCGTGTTCAGCTGGCAGGAGGCCCTCAGTTTCGACGGAAACAGCGGACCCTATCTCCAGTACGTCCACGCCAGGGCATGCAGCCTCTTGAAGAAGGCCGGCGACTTCGAGTGGGACACAGACGGTTCCAAACTGACCGACGAGTACGAGATCAAGCTGGCCAAGGCCCTCTCCAAGTTCGAAGGTGTCCTCAAGGAGATCGACGAGAGCAAGAGGGTCAACATGTTGCCCGCTTACGGTCATGAGGTCGCTGCGGTGTTCAACCAGTTCTATGCAGCCGTGCCCGTTCTCCAGGCCGGAGAGGGCAGGAACGCACGCCTCACCCTCGTCCAGGCAACCAAGGTCGTCCTCAAGAACGTCCTCGACTGTCTGGGCATGGAAGCACCCGAGGAGATGTGAGCTTGGAATTCCGTCCCATGAAACTGAAGGACCTCAAGAAGGTCCGCGAACTCGAGATCTCGCTGATCAGGGAATATTTCTCCAGCACCCTCGAGAACAAGTGGGAGGACTTCCCCCAGGAATGGAAGGACAACCTGGGGGCAAGCAGCACCAACCACTACAGGCCGTACCTCGATAGCGGCCTCAGCTTCGTGGCGGAAGAGGACGGGGAGATCTACGGATTCATCTTCGCCCAGATGCTCCATCACATCGCGGACGTCTCCAATCTCGTGTGGATAGAGAACATGGGGGTCGATCCCATTGTCCGCAGGCAGGAGATAGGATTCAGGCTCCTGAGGGAGACACTCAGGGCTGGACGTGAAGCAGGAGCGGAAGTCGCCCACAGCATGATCCAGCCTGCAAACGCTCCTTCGATCATGCTGCACAAGAAGATCGGATTCTTCATGGATGCCCGTCAGGTTGCACTCATCGATCTGAAGGATCCGAATCTGAAAATCTGATTGTGCCAGCTAATCAAAAACAATTCACTTTTAACTTTCGATAAAACAGAATCCTGTTAGATTGGCTTAGATTTTTTGGAAAAAGTGGGTCCCGCCCTTTCGGGCAGGAAAGGATAGTTTTCTAACTGATTTCACTCGTTCTTCTTGGCTTTGGCGGATGCCTTAGCTTTGCGAACTGCACGGGTGATGAGGATTGCCATAACAACGGCGAGGACAGTCACGATGACTGCATAGATGACCAGTCCCATCAGTTCGTTGCCTTCTCCAAGCCACAGGGTGACTGCGGTCTTGATTGCCTCGTTCCATGCAAGTGCTGCAACAAGGGAGAATGCAGAAACAATCAGTGCGCTCATGGCCTCGAGGACCTGAACGATAAAGGGGTCGCTTTCGTCGAAATCAACCATGCACTATGTATCGTTTACACCAGTAATTAAAAGTTTTGTTCCAAACCAAGCGATTTTTTACAGTCTGGGATATATTTGGAAAGAGGGGCCGAAGCCCCGATGAAAGGTTTATGCTCACTTCCTTCTTGAGCTGGTGTACTTGACCTTCTCGGTCTTGGAGGGAGCTTTGGGCTCTGCAGTCTTGTTGGCTGCTGCCTTCTTCTCCTCCTCCAGCTGGGTGAAGGTGGTGGTGGGCTTGTTGTTGGGCCTTGCACGCATGTAGACCACCAGGATGATGATCACGATGATGGCGACGATGACGATGGCGATGTAGGTTCCAACGTTTGCCCAGATGTCCTCTTTGACGCTGAGGTTGTACTGTCCGGAGAAGGAGGAGCTGTCAGCGAAGGTCACGGTGATGTTGAGGGTGTGGTTCCCGCTTCCGAGGCTGAACGAGATGCCGAGGTCATTGTCGCCTTCAGCGGCGCTGAACACCTGGGTCGCAAGGGTTCTGCTCTCTTCTTTGACGGTGATGGTGACGTTCTGCGTGCTTCCGACGTTCACGGGCACGGTGAGTGTCCCGGTCTTGTTCTCGGTGAAGCCCGAGTCCCTTACGCTGCCCCAGATGACGCTCTCAGCATCGGTGTTCTCAGAGGCGACGACCGCCACTGCAGCCAGCGCCATGAACGCTGCGAACAGGACCGCGAGGTACTTGTTCCCGTTCCTGTATGCGTTCATGAAACGATCTCCTCGAGCCTGTCCTGTTCGATTCCTTCCCTGACCATCCTGGCGAGCCTTCTTCCGGTGCTCATGTTGGTGCGGTAGAGGGAGTTTCCGTAGGGGTGTCCGACATCCATGTGGACGTTGGTTCCTCCTCCGATCCTGGGTGCCACATCGTAGATGTAGAAGTGCAGGTCCTTGTCGACGCAGGTCTGGAGACAGAAGGGTCCGACGATTCCGGGGTCGTAGTGGGTCTTGGAGGCGGCGACGTATTTCTCGGCCATCTCGAAGGCCTTGTCGAGGAGGGACTCCCTGAGGGTGGCGGAGTTGTGTCCGCAGACGGTGTACTCGGGGATGATTCCGTCATTCTCGAGCTCGACCTGCTGTTTTCCAGGGAGCCTCACGTATCCGTCGAGGGAGGACTCGAATCTCCAGTCGATACCGAGGAGTTCGACCTTCTCGCCGTTCTCCTTGATGGGGTCGTAGAAGAAGTCGAGGTTGAAGACGGGGCCGATGATGTACTGTTCCATCCTGGCGTGTTGCTCGAAGTCGGGAGTCAGGACACCCTGTTTGATGAGCTCCTGGGACTTCTCTACGTACTGCTCGTAGGAGACCGCGGTGAAGAATCCCCTCTCGAGTTTCTTCTGTGCATGGTGGACCTTGATGATGGTGAGGCCGTCGATGTCCTCGGGTTTCTCCACTTTCTTGGGGTAGGGAAGGTTGGCCTTCTCGAGAATCCAGTAGTAATCCTGGGCCTCTCCTCTCTCCTCGGACCTGAGCATGTTCCTGCTTCCGATCATGGGGACCTTGAAATCGTTCTCGACCGCGTCGATGTCGACGTAGGAGGTGAAGGACCTGTTGGGGACCCAGAGGGTGTTGGTGTCCATCAGGAACTTCTGATTCTCGGGTTTCATAACGTCGACGAACTTGTCCACGAGAAGGGTATCGTCGACGAATCCGCACAGGTGGTTCCCTTTGCTGTCGTTGTAGGATCTGAAGTACCTGTCGAAGGTCTTCTCCCTGCCTTTCTGGCACACTGCGAGGGTCTTGAATCCCTCTTCGTATGCACCGTCGCAGGTGTCGAGCGCGGAGTGGGATCCGAGCACACCGATCCTTGCGTTCTTCTTGTCATAGCGGCCGAGATTTGCCAACACTTCATCTCTGCTGATCATGAGTATACCTGTGGGACGATAGCCGTTCCCCCATATTAAATATGGGTGTACGCGCGCCTGCGTTCAGATGAAGAAACCGATGACGAACACCAGGACCAGCGATCCCAGGAGGTCCATGACGGAAGAGGTGATGGGGATGCAGTGGTCGTCAGGGTCCAGGCCGAACTTGGTGGCGGCGATCGCCACATAGTAGGAGAGGAAGTTCAGGATGGTGGTGGCCAGGAATCCGGCTATCATGATTATCGCGAGAGCGGTGGCGAAACCGATGTCGCCTTCGCCGGTGATGAGCGCCGCGATGTAGCTGATGATGCCGATGTACAGGAAGGTGAGCATGGCGCAGACGTACATGATGCCGAAGTTCTCGTACGCCCCGTGACCTGGGCGCACTCCTTCCTCCAGGGTACCGAGGTGGATCATGGAGGAGAGCCTGGATGTGAGCATTCCGGAAAGGGCGTTGCCCTGGTTAAGGAATGCGGGCAGCATGATGAGCAGGACACTGTAGCTGACCAATGAATCCTGTTGGTTCTGGATGGTGATCCCGGCGCCGATCTCGAATATGAGACAGATGAGGAGAATGGGCAGGGACTGAATCACTATGCGTTTGGCCTCTCCGGAGAAATCCCTTCTGCTGACCTTCCGTTTGATGATGTACGCCGAGAACACGATGGTGAAGACGATGAAGATCAGGGAGCAGACCATCATCACGGTCTCGCTCTGGGTCATACCTCCTTCTACCTGCAGGTAGAGCCAGGTGGCGGCGAAGATGAGAGGCATGGTGACGATGTCCCCGATGGCCGCTATGAGGGGGGCGGTGATGTTGTCCACGTCCCACTCGCGCTTGTTCCCCACATAGGCTATGAGGATGTTGAAGACGAGGACGATGGCCCCTGCAACGACTCCTCCGACAGTGGAGATGAATATGAAGTCCCAGACACTCATGACGTCGGTGAACATGAGGCAGGCTGCGGCCCAGGTCGTGACGCCCATGGCGATGCTCATGATGAACGTGAGCAGGATGGCGGATTCGATGTTCGCACGGAGTACCGTTCCTTTCCGGAGGCTCATCTCGAAGGTACCGATGTTCAGTGCGGTACCGATCCTACTCCCCATGGCTCCGAAGATGTTCCCGCGCATGCCGATGGCTGAGTAGATCAAGATCATCATTCCTGCGAACAGGTATCCGGTCATCTGATCCTGGAGGATCCCGGCGAACAGGTCTGCGGTTCCGGCGATCACGAGTGCCGCGAGACCCATGGTGATGACTGCGCTGTTGCGCTTCATGAATCCCTTTGCTGACCCGTACCTACCGGACAAAAAATCACCTCAAACCATGTTACTTCGGAGCGGTGTACTCATTCGTTGTATAAATCGCATGCGGGCGCACTTCTAAATAAGCCCATGATGTATTGATTTAACGAAACAGTTGCATCTCAACAGGTGAAAACAGTTGCCCGATAGTCATCATAGTTCGGCCCTGGGAAAGGCCCTGGACACTCTCGGGAGTGTGCTCGAATGAGCGATTCCGACGATATTTCTAAACTCGACCACGTGGACATGTCCGTCCGCGAACTGCTTACCGAAATGAAGGATACCTCCGAGATCATCGTCGATCTCGCCTATGCCTCGCTGATGTACAACAGCGAGAACATGGCTGAGAAGGTCCGTGACCTCGAGGAGGAGATGGACGATCTCAAGTTCGCAATCCGTTACAAGGCGCTCCTCTCCAGCAGGACCAAGGAAGACGCCAGACAGCTGTCTGGTCTGCTTGAGGTCGCTTCGGCTGCAGACAGGATATCCAATGCTGCTTCCGATATCGTGAGCCTGCTCAGGTTCCCTCCGGAGAAGAGGCCGCTCATCACCGACGTGCTTCTCGAATCCGATGAGAGGATCCGTATGGTGAGGGTCAAGAGTGAGTCCACCATGGTGGGCTACACCATCGGCAAACTGGCCATCGAAGCCAACACTGGGTGCAAGGTCATCGCGATCAAGAATCGTCACGGGTGGACCTATGATCCCGAGGATGACATGAAGATTAGGGCAGGCGACGACTTGGTCGTCCGCGGTACCGACGACGGTGCCGACCTGCTCACCGAGTACGCGTACGGAAAGAAGGACTGGGACTTCGAGACTGAGGAGCTCACCGAAGAGGAGATCGAGGAAGAGGCCGAAGCCGATCAGCGTGTCGAAGAGGAACTTTCAGAGGAACTCAGAGGGGATGATGACGAATGAAGTCCAAACTCGAAGCCATGTTCCTGGAACTCAAGGACACCTCCGAGATGATGGTGGATCTGGCATATTCCTCACTGCTCTATGACAACGTGGAGATCGCAGAGGAGGTCATTGCACTCAACGACCGCATGGAGGAACTCTCCGAGAGGATCCAGGACGAGGTCGCACAGGTCAGCCGCGCTATGCCCGACGAAGTGGCAAGGGCGGTCATCACGGTCCGTCTCATGGACAGCATCCTGGAGATCGCCGAAGCGGCCAAATCAGTCGCTGATGTCGTCGTAAGGGGTCTTGCGGAACACCCTGTCCTCGCACTTTCCATCAGGGATTCCGATACGACCATCTGTCTCGCGAAGGTGGCCCCCGATTCCATCCTCGCAGGCAAGACTCTCGGCGAGATGTCGCTCGCCACCAACAGCGGAATGTTCCTTCTGGCCATCAGGAGGGAGGACGATTACATCTTCGGTCCCGGCTGGAACAGCCGTCTGGAATCCGGGGACATCCTCATCGCCAAGGGGCCCGAGGACGCTGTGCCTTACTTCAAGGATCTGGCGGACGGTACCCGTTCCGAATTCTGAAACCATTCAGGGCCTTCGGACCCTTTTCCTATCTCTTAGGCGAGAAGCGCACTTGCGTATTTTCCTAGCACCGCGCCGCCGACGCAGAGCCCGACGTTCAGTACGATGTTGAGGCAGGCGTTCAGAGTCCTGCCGTCGAACAGCATCTGAGTGGTCTCGAGGCTGAAAGTGGACATGGTTGTGAACGCTCCGAAGAGTCCCGTGAACAGGAAGAGGCGGGTCTCGATAGATATTCCCGTATATGAGAATGAGAGAAGTGCCAGGAGGAACGAACCGATGACGTTCACGGCAATTGTCGCCCAGGGGAACTGACTGCTGTCAACCACCTGGCCAACCGAGAATCTCAGTACCGCACCTATGGCTCCGCCGATGGCGACGAGTGCGAGATTGACGAGCGTGAAGTCCATGGAAAACGCATAATCCAGAGTGATTTAGATTTTTCCGAGAAGAATAATAGGGAAATGGTAGCCCCGCCCAGATTCGAACTGAGGTCCAAAGATCCAGAGTCTCCGAT
>CAMNNR010000003.1 GCA_946545675.1 uncultured Thermoplasmata archaeon
TACTGCCTCCATTTCTTCTTGTGGGACCTGGAACCGCAGCACTGAATCCATGCGATGGACTGAGGACCTTTGGTTGCCTCGTTGTGCTTGTCGGGTACTCCCCACTTGTCCTTGACGATGGTGGAGGGCATAGGGATGTGTCCGTCGAAGGGACCGGCTGCACCCATGAGCCTCTCGAACTCGAGAGCGGTGACGACGTTTGCGTACTTTCCGTATCCGTACTCGGTGGCTGCCTTGGCGTCCCAGACGCTGAATCCAGTAGCTGCAATGACGGAACCGACGGAAAGGGTCTCGATCTTGTCGGTGTCGTCGTAGTGAATTGCTCCCTTACCGCAGGTCTTCTGGCAGACTCCGCACTTTCCGTTGAGAATCATCTTACACTGGGTGGGGTCGATGATTGCTTTCCTGGGGACTGCCTGTGCGTGGGGGATGTAGATGGCCCTCCTGGTGGAGAGTCCGTACTCGAACTCATCGGGGATTCCCCTGGTGGGACATTTTGCGATACAGTCGCCGCAAGCGGTACAAGCCTCTTCGTCGACGTACCTTGCCTTCTTCCTGATGGTTACAGTGAAGTTTCCGGCCTCTCCCTCGATCTTCTCGACCTCGGTGTAGGTCAGACAGGTGATGTTGGGGTGTCCCGCAGCATCGGCCATCTTAGGAGAAAGGATACAAGCGGAACAGTCGTTGGTCGGGAAGGTTTTGTCCAGACGGCACATCGTTCCACCGATGGTGGGGAGCCTATCTACGAGATAGACGTGGATGTTCCTGTCTGCAAGGTCCAGAGAAGCCTGGATACCAGCGATACCTCCGCCGATTACTAGTGCAGATTTGGTTGTCATTCTATGCCTCCATTCCCAATTGTTGGTTGGAATGTTTTATAGAATGGGCCGGCTTATTAAAACCCTTATGACGATTGTATTAAATATTATGGGCGAGTATTAACCCGCTTTTCCAATGTGGCGATTTTAATTGACGTACAATATTTAGGTAAGCCGAATTATTTTCTAGCCAGCGTATGCAAATCCCATCAAAAATACCATTTTCTAAATGTGCTAAAACAACTAATTTTATAGTTAAAAAATCGACATACGAATTGTTTGATTCGTATGCAATTTAATTTTAGCCTAAAAATTCAGGTTGGATGGAAAAGATAATAAAGTTTATATCTCGTATCAAAAGCCCGAATGAGCAATTTAGATATGCTGGCATATTTGACATTATTGGCAATTGTCATAACCATATCCATCGAAATCTACATGATTCGCTATCGGACCTATCTTTCCCCCAAAAAGCTCTTCTCCGGGCGTTTTTGGAACCCCATTCGCTTCCCAGAGGAGGGCGAGGATGCCCGCCTATGCGACCTCTGTCATGGCCGTTTGGGGCTCGACGATATCGCGGTCTGCGCATGCGGAAAACGCTTCCATACGGACTGCATCGGACAGGAGACCTGCCCGGGTTGCGGTAACGACCTGCGCCACATGCACATACGCACGCCCAACGCCATGTCCTGCCCGATCTGCCTGGAATCCATGGACGACGGATTCTGCTGGAGATGCGGAATAACCGTTCCCCGCGCAGACGGCACATTCCACTGCCCCGACTGCGGAGGGATGGTCATGACCGCCCACCCTGTCTGCAGGAAATGCGGGGCCAAGTATGCGCCGAGGGTCACCAAGGGTTATATGAATCGGGTGCGTTGACTGCGTGCTATGACCGTCAAATCCAAGCGCGGAAGGCGCAGGTACGTCGTTTTCTCGGTACCTGCCGGGCTCACGAGGGAAGACCTCATCCACGGTCTCCCCGGAGGCAAAAGGTTCAACGTCATCCAGTGCGCGGAAGGCATGGCGATCGTACGGTGCTCGCCCGAGGAGATCGGGGAATGCGAGACAGCAGTCAGGAACGCGTCTTCGGCGGCCGAGATCGTCACGGTCTCAGGTACGCTCAAGACCCTCAGGGACAGGTATCCCGTGCTCAAACGCAACGCACCTCCGAAGCCCTCCGCAAAAAAGACCCCCAAACAGGTCTGAATCCCCTTCTTACTTCCTACCATAATTAATATAGGGGCGCAAACATCCTCCTCAAGAGGAAGATATCAATGCAACCAGGACAAATGGCATATGATCGGGGAATAACTGTCTTCTCCCCCGACGGAAGGCTGTTCCAGGTAGAATACGCCCGCGAGGCCGTGAAGAAAGGCACGACCACCATCGGAATGAAATTCAAAGACGGCGTAATTCTGATCGTCGATAAGAGGATCTCCAGCAGACTCGTGGAGCCCGAATCTATCGAAAAAATATACGACATCGATGAGTACATCGGCTGTGCCAGCTCCGGACTCGTCGCCGACGCGAGGATCCTCGTGGACGACGCAAGGAAGGAAGCCCAGGTGCACAAGGTCAACTACGGCGAGAACATCGGTGTGGAAATGCTCACCAAGAAGGTCTGCGACTATGAGCAGAACTTCACCCAGTACGGAGGGGCACGCCCGTTCGGTACCTCCCTCCTCGTGGCGGGAACCGACGATATCGGAACCCACCTCTTCGAGACCGATCCCTCCGGAGCCCTCGTCGCATACAAGGCGACCTGCATCGGTACCGGACGTGCGGTCGTCATGGACCTGCTCGAGAAGAACTACAAGGACGGCATGACCTACGACGCAGCCCTCAAACTGGGACTCGAATCCCTCGCAGCTGCGATCGAGGACAAGCTGGATGCGGAGTCCTTCGACGTCGGGGTCGTCCGCCTCAACGAGAAGTTCAGGCGCCTGACCGACGACGAGAAGGCCAAGGCTGTCGCCAAGGTCGGGAAGAAACCCGCTGCCAAGACCGCCAAGAAAGAATGAAGGCGGTCACGTGGTAGACCTCGACGACGCGATAGTTGCCCGGCTCGAGAGCCACGGGGAGAGGTTCGAGATTCTCCTCGACCCCGCGGCCATCGACGAGATGAAGAAAGGCAAGGAAGTGAACCTTGTCGAATATCTGGCAGTGGAGGATGTTTTCAAGGACGCCCATAAAGGCACCCGTCCGGAGAAAGCGAAGATCACCGAGGTTTTCGGCTCCGACGACATCACAACTATCGCCAAACACATCGTTGAGAAGGGCGAAGTGCAGATGACCGCTGAGCAGCGCAAGGAGCTGCTCGAATCCAAGAGGAAGCAGATCATCACCTACATCGCCGCCAACGCCATAAACCCGCAAACCAAACTGCCCCATCCTCCGCTCAGGATAGAACTCGCGCTGGAGGAGGGCAAGTTCCACGTGGATCCCATGAGGTCCTTCGACAAACAGATCGAGGACGCCATGAAGATCCTCCGTCCCCTTCTGCCCATCAGGTTCGAGAAAGTCCGCCTTGCGGTCAAACTGCACGGCGAGGATTACGGCAGATGCTACGACGACCTCATCAAATACGGAATGGTCGAGAAGGAGGAATGGACCGCAGACGGGGCCTGGATCGGGGTGATGGAAGTCCCCGCAGGCCTGACGCTGGAACTGCAGGAGAAGCTGAAGACGAAGACCAAAGGCACCGCCTCGGTCAAGATGCTCAACGCATGAACACATTCACAGAGTGATACAATGGAAAAGAGAAACGCCAGAAGGACCCGTGAGATCGTCGTCCCCGGCGATGTGCTCGCTGATGCCAGCGACTACAGGGCCGGAGAGAACGCATACGAGCTGGACGGCAAGATCCGTGCCAACGTGATGGGAACAAAGACCTTCACGGACAACACGGTAGGAGTCACCGCGATGGGCGGATTCTATATGCCCGTCACCGGCGACACAGTGATCGGAATTATAAACGACGTGGGGCCGTCGAACTGGATGCTCGACATCAACGCCCCCTATCCCGCACCCCTGCACGTCAGCGAGGTACCCTGGAAGGTCGAATTCGGAGACACCGGCAGGTTCCTCACCGTGGGGGATGTGGTGCTGCTCAAGGTCCTCATGGTGGACGAGAGCAAGAAGATCCAGGTGACCATGAAGGATTCCGGCCTCAGGAAGATTGAGGGCGGACAGCTGGTCGAGATCGAGCACTCCAAGATCTCCAGGGTGATCGGTAAGAGCGGATCCATGATACAGATGCTCAAGAACATGAGCGACTGCCGCATATTCGTCGGACAGAACGGCAGGATATGGATCGACGGAGACGAAGAAAACACCGAGGTCGTCGCTGAGGCGATCAGAATTATTGAAGCAGAATCCCGGTCCGCCAACCTTACGGACAGGGTCAGGGAGTTCATCGAGAAAAAACTCCCGCAGTCCGAAGAGGACGATGAGGAGGATTTCGAATGAGCGGACACACTGACATGGTATTGGTAGACGAGAACGGAATAAGGATAGACGGACGCAGGGTAGACGAGAAGAGGCCCATCAAGATCGAGGCCGGGGTTCTCAAGAACGCCAGCGGTTCCTGCTACCTCGAGATCGGAAAGAACAAGGTCCTCTGTGCGGTCTACGGCCCCAGGGAATGCAGACCCAGGCACCTCCAGGACCCTACCAAGGCAGTCATCCAGGTCAAATACAACATGGAGGCCTACTCCGTCACCGACAGGAAGAGGCCCGGAACCGACAGGAGGTCCGTGGAGATCTCCAAACTCATCGCGGAGGCCCTCGAGTGCGTCGTCCAGACCGAACTCTACCCCCGCGCATCCATCGATGTCTACATCGAGATCCTCCAGGCCAACGCCGGAACCAGGTGTGCAGGCCTCACCGCGGCATCCGTCGCACTGGCTGATGCGGGAATCCCCATGAGGGACATCGTTCCCGCGATCGCCTGCGGAAAGGCTGACGGCAACGTCCTCCTCGACCTGAACAAGGAAGAGGACAACTACGGACAGGCGGATGTGCCCATCGCCATCGTCCCCTCGACCGACGAGATCGTCCTCCTCCAGATGGACGGAAACATGACCAGGGAAGAGCTCGACCACGGACTCGACATGGCCATCGCAGCCGCCCACGAGGTATACGAGATCCAGAGGGATGCCCTGAAGAGGCGCTATGCCAGCATCTCCAAGAAGGAAGGTGAATCCGATGAGTAACATCGTAATATCCCAGATCAAGAGGGACCACCTCATGAACCTCCTCGCGGAGGGCAGGAGGGAAGACGGCAGGCAGCTCGACGAGGTCAGGAAGATCACCGTCGAGACTGGCGTCATCGAGTCCGCCGAGGGATCCGCAAAGGTCAGCCTCGGAAACACCACTGTCATGGCCGGAATCAAGGTCATCCCCGGAACCCCCTACATGGACGCACCCGGAGACGGAGTCCTCACCACCGGAGCGGAACTCATCCCTCTGGCACACGAGTCCTTCGAACCCGGACCCCCCAGCGAGAGCGCGATCGAGCTGGCCCGTGTCGTGGACCGCGGAATCCGTGAGTCGGGAATGATCGACGTCAAGAAACTGTGCATCAAGGAAGGAGAGGAGATCTGGATGGTCTTCATCGACATCTACGCCCTCGATTACGACGGCAACCTCTTCGACGCATGCAACCTCGCAGCGGTATGCGCACTCAAGACTGCCATCGTCCCCTGGAAGAACTACGGCAAAGGAGAGGAGAACCTTCCCATGCCCGTTACCTGTCTCCCCATCTCGGTTACCGAGTGTAAAATAGGTAATGATTTAATAGTAGACCCTAATTTCGACGAAGAAGCGATATCTGCAGCCCGTCTTACCGTTACCACGGACGACGACGGAAACTTCAGAGCCATGCAGAAGGGCGGCAGGGGTTCCATAACCCGCAGCGACCTGTCCCTCTGTCTTGACAGGGCCGTCGAGATTGGCAAGCAGATCAGAAAGATAATCGGGTGATTCAAATGTCCAAGAGAACCAACAAAGCAGGAACCGCAGGAAGATTCGGAGCAAGGTACGGAGTCGTCGTACGCAACAGGGTGAAAGCCATCGAGGCCCACCAGAAGGCCAAACACGAGTGCCCCGCCTGCCACCACAAGAACGTCACCAGGGTCTCCGCGGGAATCTGGCAGTGCAGCCGCTGCGGCAACAAGTTCGCAGCTGCCGCCTACAGCCCCAAGATCAAGAGGGCGGAGGACATGGTCTCCGCCGTCGACGAGTGAAGCAGTGGGTGGTTTCGATGTACAGATGCGCCAAGTGCGGCGAGCCCATCAAAAACGACGCCAGCGGTCAGACCCAGTGCGACAAATGCGGGTCCTGGATTTTCGTTAAGGAAAGGCCTAACGAGAAGAAGGTCCTGAAGTCCGACTGAGATGCCGAAGGCAGTCCTTACAATCTCGTCCCCCGACGCGGCCAACACGGTCTCCGCTGTGAGTCCTGAGGCCCGCCGGGATCTCATGCGCACCCATGTCGAGGTACGCATGGAAGGAAAGGATGCAGTGCTGACCGTGGACGCGGCGGATACTTCCGCCATGAGGGCCGCCCTCAACTCGTTTCTCGAGTGCGTGATGATTACAGAGAACATCGGAAAGATAACGAAGGGAACACAATGAACGGAATGAGCCCCCAGCTTCAGAACCAGATCACCCAGCTCCAGCAGGTACAGCAGCAACTGCAGACCACCAACTCCCAGAAAGTCCAGATGCAGTCCCAGCAGAGGGAGATGCAGAGGACCGTGGAGGAACTCGACAAAGCCACCGGCGACGTCTACAAGACCGCAGGCGCACTCCTCATCAAGGTCGACGACAAGGCCGCCCTCAAAGCGGACCTCGAAGAGAGCCTCGAGACCCTCGAGATCAGGATCAAAGGTCTCGAGAGACAGGAACAGAGCCTCCGCGAGAGGTTCGAAGTCCTTCAGGAGACCATCAACAGGGCGATGGGCAACGCACCCGCTCCCCAGGCCTCCAGCCTCGACGAAGAAGACGAGGAATGAAACTCCGACGGGGAGAGGGCTTTTCTCTCCCCGAATCCTATTATATCAACTATACGCATGTCGGTACATTATGACCGATGCACTAGTGCTGAACGACCTCCGTAAATCCTATGGCGAACGCGAGGCCGTCAAAGGCATCAGCTTCTCCATCAAAGAGGGAGAGATATTCGGCCTCATCGGGCCCAACGGAGCCGGCAAGACCACCACCCTCAGGATGATATGCACCCTGTTGACACCGACGTCTGGCACTATAACAGTGTGCGGACACGACAACATCGCGGAGGCGGCCGAAGTGAGAAAGATCATCAGCTATCTCCCCGAGGATGCTGGAGCTTACAAGGATCTCACCGGGAGACAGTACCTGAAGTTCATGGCGGGATTCTTCGCCAGCGGACAGGAGTTCGAGGACATGGTCTCCAAGGCCATCGAGCTCTCGAAACTGGGAGAGCGTATCGATTCCAAGGTCAGCACGTACAGCAAGGGTATGGCCCGCAGACTGCTCATCGCCAGAGCGGTCATGGCATCACCCAAATTGGCAGTCATGGACGAGATCACCTCCGGACTGGATGTCATGAGTGCGTACGAGATCAGGGAGTTCGTGAGGGAACTCGCCAGAGAGGGCGTGACCATACTGATTTCCTCCCACAACATGTACGAGGTGGAGAGCCTGTGCGACAGGGTGGCGATGATCAACCACGGTTCGCTTGTTCTGACCGGCACCCCCGCGGAACTGCGCGAGGAATACTGTGCGAACAACCTCGAAGAGGTCTTCATAAAAGCGGTCAGGGGGGCGGGACAATGAACCACCTCGTCAACATAACGAAGAAGGAACTCAGGGAACTCCTGACGCCTGGCACTATCGCATCGATTCTCATAGTGGTTATCATGTTCAGTGCTCTCGGAACTGCCATGAGCGGCGAGAGCGAAAAGGAATCCGCACCCAAGGAGATAGGGATCGTATACACCGGGGATTTCAGCGAGACCCTCATCACGGATTCCGCTACCAGCACCAGTTACACTTTGCAGACAGTCTTGGAGGCGGCATACAAATCAGTCTATGGAGTCGACAACCCCGCTGACCATATACATGTCATGACAGCCGCCTACGGGGACTCCAAAGCCATATCGGATGAATGTGCCGCCAACGGATATTCGGTGGCACTGGTGATTCCCGCAGAACTCAAAACGAATCTGTCCGGGAATATCAGGACCACCGTCAATATGTACTACACCTACTCCCACGGAGGCATATTCGGATCCGTCAGCAGTCTCACGGGAACCGTGTTCATGAACAACATCAATACGATCATCAGCAAGGTATTGATCGATAATAGCACAGGAAACGAGGACAAGACCGCCTTCTCGATGAGTCCCCTGTCCGCAGGTACGGACTACACCACCATCAACGGACAGATATGCGAAGGAGTCACCCCCTATCAGATATTCAGTTCCCTCATGGGCCAGAGTATGATCATACCCATCATCGTGATGATCATCATCGTCATGGTGGGAAGCGTGGTCATCTCCTCCATGGGAAGCGAGAAGGAGAACAAGACCCTGGAGACCCTCCTCACCATGCCCATCAAAAGGACCACTGTGGTCAGCGGAAAACTCCTAGCCGCAGCCATCATGGGTCTGGTCTACGGTGTCTGCTATCTGGCAGGGATGATGATGTACTCCAACGGCCTTACCAGCGGACTGTCGGGCACATCGGTGGACCTCTCCAAGTACGGCCTCGTCATGGATACCCTCGACTGGGTCATCCTCATGGTGGTCCTGTTCCTGGCGATATTCTGCGCTCTGGGTATCTGTATGATCCTTGGTGCCTTCACCAAGAATTACAAGATGGCACAGACCATGACGCTGCCCATCAGCGGTCTTGCGATCATCCCCATGTTCATCTTCATGTTCACCAGCTGGGAGAACCTCCCCGCCATCGGGCAGGCCGTGGTGTTCGCCATCCCCTTCTCCCACCCTATGATGGCCATGGATAACCTCATGTTCGGGGATATGATGCTGGTAGCCGAGGGAATAGCATACCTTGCCATACTGGATATCGTGATGATCCTCATCACGGTGAAGATCTACAACTCCGACATACTCATAACCGGCCTCGAACAGTCTAAATTCTTTGGCAGATTATCTCGTATGTTCAAACGCAAGGAGGAAGAGAATGAATACCGCTGAAATCATCGAGAGACTCAAAGGAAAGAGGAAAATCATCCTGACTCACGGCAATTCGGATATGGATGCCATCGGCTCCGCCTACGCACTGAGGAATGCCTTCGGGCCAGCGGATATCTATGCTCCCGCGGGCGTCGACCGTGTGGCGAGGATGGTCGCGGATAAACTGGAGATCCCTATTCTCGACAGCGCCGACATTTCTGATTACGAACTGGTTGTAGTTGTGGATTCCTCCTCCCCCGATCTGCTCCAGTGTCCCGAACTGGTGATACCCCCGAACAGCCTGGTGATAGACCACCACGCGCCCACCGGCAAATGGGAGGGGATGGACTTCCACTGCGACGAGACCCGTACCTCCTGCTGCGAGATCGTCAAGGACATCATCGACGAGGCTGGCATAGAGATCGACCGTGCAAGCGGTCTGGCACTTTTGGGCGGGATGCTCACAGACAGCGGTCACTTCCAGTACTCCGACACCAGGATGCTCCGTGCCTTCGCCGATATCCAGGACAGGTGCGGGATCCCCATGGACGAGGCTCTCCTCCTTGTTCGTGCTCCCATGAACATGTCCGAACGCCTGGCAGCCATGAAAGCCATCGGCAGGTCCAAATTCGACAAGGTCGGGGACATGATCGTCGCCGTTTCCTTCGGAAGCAGTTTCGAGGCGGCTTCATGCCGCGCATTGCTCGCATCCGGTGCCGATGTGGTGTTCGTCGGTTCCCAGAGGGATGATGAATTCCGCGTAAGTGCCAGAGCCACTCAGGAGATGGTCAGGCGCGGAATAAAACTCGATTCCATCCTCGGTCAGCTGAGCAAGGAGACGTTCACCGACGGAGGCGGACACGGCGGTGCCGCGGGAATGACAGGAACCGGCGATGCCGAAGCCATGGTCCACATGTGCATGATGAAGACCATGGACGAATTCAGGAAGATAAAAGCGACCATGGACGCCCAGAGGGCGCCCGAAGGTCAGTAAACGTTTTTCTCTGAGGGTCGGGCACTCAGCGGAGCTTGCCCAGACCCTTCAGGATCTCCTGCACCTTATCGTAGTTCTCAGGGTGTGCGGAGAAGAATTCCGAAACCGGGGCAAGGGTCTTGTTGATACCGTCCGCGATTCCCGCTTTGAGGTCCACGGGGCTGAGCTTTCCAGAGAAGTAATCCTCGGTAAGGGCCTCGTAGGATTCGTAGGATACGTTTCCGCCGTACTTCTCGGGACGCTCGATGTCGATCCTGTTGAAACGGGGGAAGATGACGTATTTGGCCATCATCAGCATTGGGTTGGAACCCTCATTCTCCTTCTCAGGGGGACAGTAGGCCTTCTTGATCTTCTGCTTCACCGAGTCGGGAGTGTCGTGGATGTTTATGCTGCTGGTGGGGTCGCTCTTGGACATCTTCATGTCGATCATGGCGGCGGACTGCGCGTCCATGGACTGTGCCTCCTCGCGGACGGTCTTGTCCTTGGCACCGTCACCGTTCATCCTGGCTCCGCCTTTGAGTCCGGGAAGCAGAGGGGTGTGGAGGGCGATGGGTTTCTTCCATCCGAAACGCTCTGCCACCTCACGTGCGAGCATGTTGACCCTTCTCTGGTCGATACCTGCGTAGGAGACGTCCACTCCGAGGTGGAACATGTCCACGCACTGCATGAGAGGGTAGATGATCTTGGAAGAGTCGAGATCGGCCTCGTCCTCCTTCCTTCCCATGATGGTCATGGTCCTCTTGATGCGGTTGAGTGAGGTGATCTTTCCCACCTTGAGGATGTCTGCCCAGTAGGAGAGGTCGTTGACGACATCCTGGGCGTACCTGAACTCGACTTTGTCCTTGGGAACTCCGAGAGCTACGAAACAATCCTCCATGTACCTTGCAACGGCACGGATGTTCTCGAGGTCTCCTCCGACCTTGTCGTTGATGGCGGCATGCCAGTCAGCCCACAGGATGATGACTTTGAATCCCGCGTCGCAGAGGTCCTTGATCTTGGCGGTGACGAGGGCCCAACCCATGTGTACGATTCCGGAAGGTTCGAATCCGATATATGCCAGAGGCTGTTCCTTGGTCTCGAGTACCTGCCTGAGTTCTTCCTCGTTCACGACTTCCATGGTGTTGCGTGTTATCAACGCGAGCCTTTCGTCTACGTTCATTTTATCGGCGCGGGATTGGAATCAAGTTATAAAAGGTTCTTCAGGTGGGACTGGTTTTGCATACATATCCTGGACATGCGGGGCCGGAAAAACGATTAATGCCAGGACACTATATTTGGAGACATGGGAGACAAACTCAGGGAGAGTCTGGAGAACAGTCCAGTTGTGGACCGCGGAGGTTACCAGTACTTCATCCACCCTCTCACCGACGGGATCCCCCAGATGGACCCGGATCTCCTAGAGGAGGTCCTGGATTGGATGCTGGATGTCGGCGATTTCTCCTGCGATATCATCCTCGCTCCCGAGAGCATGGGCATCCCGCTTGCAGTACCTCTGTCCCTGAGACTGGGAAAGCCGTACTCGGTGATCAGGAAACGCACCTACGGTCTCGAAGGCGAGATCGTCCTGGACCAAGCGACCGGATATTCAAAGAGCCAGATGAGTATTAATGGTGTGGGGGAAGGGTGCAGGGTCACCATCGTCGACGATGTCGTCAGCACCGGCGGAACACTTGATGCGATAATCAGGAAACTGCAGGAAGCAGGCGCGGAGATCGTCGATGTGCTGGTCCCCATCAACAAAAGCACAGGGACGGAGATAGTCCTTCGCGACACCGGGATCAGAGTGAAGACCATGGTCTCGGTGACGGTCAAGGACGGCCGGGTCATCGTGACTGACTAACTGTACATCCTTTTTTCATAAACCCCTGTACCGTGTCGCACGCATGGGCCCCGAAATCCTCTTGATGGTCTTGCTAGCCAGCATCATAGGTGCGGCTATAGGGACTTTCACAGGCCTCATCCCCGGTATCCATGTGAACACCGCGGCAGCCGTCATGCTCGGGGCATATCCTCTCCTGGCGGAAACATTCGCACCGATGTGCGATTACGCAGGCATGGGATGTACCGTCCTGGTATCTGCCTGCATCATGTCTGCCTCGGCAGTACATTCCTTCGTGGATTTCGTACCGTCTGTGTTCATTGGTGTCCCTGACGGGGACGAGGTCCTATCCGTCCTCCCGGGGCACCGTCTGCTTCTGATGGGGCAGGGGATGAAGGCGGTGAGGGCGGCGGCCATCGGCAGTGTCGTCGGTTCCGTATCCGCCCTGATGCTTTCGATACCCCTCCAATGGCTTATGCTGAACGGAGGTTCCGGGATCATCGAGCATTTCACCATGGGGATACTGTTTTTCACCCTATCGGCGATCGTGATCTGCTCCGAACGCCCGATGGCTTCCCTTCTCCTCCTGATCCTGTCGGGTTCCATGGGCTATGCAGTGAACTGCTGGGACATACCCTGTCATGGGTTATTCGGGGACTCCACCCTCCTGTTCCCGCTGCTCACCGGATTATTCGGTCTACCGCCTCTACTGGAGAAAACCGGTACTCCCAGAGAGGTGATACAGATCGACGATGGAGGGGATCCGGTAGGTCCTGTCCCCGGACTCAAAGGTGTGGCGACAGGTCTCATAGCGGGATGGTTTCCCGGGATCACCGCCACCGCCGGGGCCGCACTCATGTCGGCATTCTCGGAAGAGAAGGATCCGGCAAGGTTCATCTCCATGACTGCCAGCATAGGGACGGTCACCTCGGTGTTCTCACTCGTCACCCTGTCCGTATCCGGCAGCGGGAGATCGGGAACATGCATGGTGGTGAAGGAGATAATCGGCGATGCGTTGAATGGGTTCTGTTCCGAGACATTCATGATAATCCTCATAGCGATCGCCTTCGCATCCTGCATCGGTTACATGGCTACGATAGCCTGCGGGAAACTCATGGTAGGTCTGTCAGGACGTATCCCCGAGGATTCGATGAACAACGGAGTCCTCGTATTGATACTGGTCCTGGCACTTCTCATGACCGGGCCGTTCGGACTTGCCCTTCTGACTATATCCGCAGCGGTCGGGATGATTCCTCCCCGCATAGGCATCAGCAGGATCTGCCTTACGGGATGCCTCATGGTTCCCGCATTAATCCTCTAAAATTCTTATAGGTCCGGGAACTTCGAGTCCCTCATGCATGAGATGTTGGACCGCAAGCATACAGCCATGATGTTGGTCGTGGTTTTCTTCGCCACGTTCATGGACGGACTTGACGGAAGTGTGGTCAACGTCGCCCTTCCTGACATAGGTGCCTCGTTCAACATCGACACGGCCACAGTCTCCTGGACCACGATAATCTACATGATGGTACTCGCAGGGACACTTGTCGCCTTCGCTAGGGTGGCGGCGGATAACGGTGTCAGGAAAGTCATGGCGACCGGCCTCCTGGTCTTCACCCTCGGTTCGCTCATATGCGGTCTGTCCCCCACCTTCCATGTGCTCATCGCCTCCCGTGCCATACAGGCCATCGGTGCGGGTATGATGGCCGCAGCGGCCCCCATGTGCTGCACCGAGCACCTGCCTGCGCATAAGCTCGGGTTCGGACTCTCGATCGTCACCATAGGGGCATCGCTGGGGTTCGCTATCGGCCCTGCCCTGGGAGGGATCATAGTGGATTATACCAGCTGGCACTGGATATTCCTGGTCAATGTCCCCCTGGGTCTTGTGGTCACACCGATCATCCTCAAGGCCATTCCCCCGCATGTCAGCGAATCGGGGAAGACAGGTCTTGACATCATGGGCGCAGCACTCTTGTTCTGCGCCATCACCCTGGTGACATTCGCTATAGAGACCTTGTCACACAGTTCGATGAGGATCATATCGGTCATATCGTTGGCTGCCGGTCTGGCAGTGCTCTGCGTGTTCGTGAAGATAGAATCGAGAACGGAGAAACCGCTTCTGAAGCTCTCCATGTTCAGGGATCTGGGATTCTCGGCGATATTCGTGTGCCTCATGCTCATCAACATGGTATTCATGGGGATGCTCTACCTTGTACCGTTCTACGGTCAGATCTGCTTGGGGATGAGTTCCACCGTGGTGGGGCTGTTCCTGCTGGTGTCCGCGGTCGTCACCGCCATATTCGGAATGCCTTTCGCGAAATGGTCCGACCATGCCGGAAGAAAAGGATTCTGCATTGCGGCAGGCCTCCTCGCTGCCATCGGCCTCGGCATACTGGCACTGTTCACCAGGAACATGAGCGACCCAATCCTCCTGACGGCCATGGTGGCGATGGGCCTCTCCTGGGCCTGTGTCGGTGGACCCATGGCCTCCCGTCTCGTGGAACATTCGGGAGGAGAACGCGACATGGCATCCTCCCTGACCAACGAAGCGTATTACGTCGGAGGCGCGGTCGGTACAGCGATCTGCGCGGTGCTCTTCACGGCATTCTCAGGCACCGATGGGGTCGACATAAAGGATGTGACCTCCTCGGTATTCGAGATCGGATTCGAGTACACCATCCTGTTCACAGCCGCGGTCGGCCTGGTCATCGCGGTGCTTTCCTTCGCGGTCAGGGATTGATCAGAGTTTGGAGTTTGCACGCTCCATGAACTTGTCCGTGTGGACGACGAACCGCTCGTGGAATCCTGTACCGACGTCGCCGTCCCTGTCCGTGACGGAGACACTGAACCTTATCCTGGCACGATCTATCTCCACTACCTCGACCCTGCAGACTACCTCGCTGCCCACGGGTGAGGCGGACACGTGTTTGATATCCACGAGGGTCCCAACGCTCGTGTCCCCCTCGGGAAGTTTCCCCTCCAGTGCGGCACATGCGGTCTCCTCTATCATGAGTACCATCCTCGGGGTGGCCAGGACAGGGAGGGATCCGCTTCCCCACGCCTTCGCTGTGTCCTTTTCGGTGACTGTCAGCCTGCTTTCGCTGTGATCTCCTACGCTTATCATCGCCCCAACCTATCGCGCGTGCGTATTTCAGTTTACCTAATCGTTTTATTTCAGTTGCGCAATACGGCCACTGGGATGCAATATGAGCTTGGAGACCGAGCTGTACAACGAACTCTACAAACACAGGGAAGACCTGCGTAACACTGTCAAATATTCCAACGGTCAGCCTGCCCCCATCTGCAGCGACGAATCGCTCCGCGTGATGGCACAGCGTATGCCGACCAAACTCGAAGATTTCAAAGCCATCGAGGGCATAGGCGACAGATTCGTGGAACAGTACGGAAGCGGTTTCCTGGCTATCACCAAGAAATACGCTGTCACCGCTGCCAAGGGGTCCTCCATCGACAGGAACCTCGCACAGACGCTCAGGGAACTCCAGAAGAAGCTCGTCAACATCAGCAAGGCCAACCGCCTCCTCTTCCAGCCCAAGACCGGCAGGAAGACCGCCTTCGATCCCACGGTCCTCCACGGCAACGACGTACTCGGCCTCCTCTGGGGGAACAAGAGGGTACTGACCGTCTGCGACGCATCCAAATCCAAAGAGGAAGAGAAGACGTTCAAACGCGTCAACGAGATCGTGAGAGAGGTCAACAGGGACCAGAGGGAGAAAGGAGCCTACGACCTCTACATCGCATACCCGTTCGTCGAAGGGAAGCTCATCAGCGACGACGATTTCCCCCTTCGTGCACCCCTTGCCCTGTTCCCCATCACCATGGAGAAGGAAGGCACAGCCATCAAGGTGAGGATGGATGACTCCAGGGATGCAATCTACAACAACACCTTCCTGCTGGCTGCCATGAAGCTCGCCGGCAAGAACCGTCCCCTCCCGGACAACGTCATAGAGACCTACGAGGAGAAGACGTTCATCAACGACCTCAAGGACTTCTACGAGTGCCAGGGCATCACCCTCAACTTCCCCACCAAGAAGGCGCTCACCAACTTCGTCGAATACAAGGCGGCGGAATTCCCCGACTATGCACCCGGGGAGATGCACGTCGTATACAACGCACTCATCGGCAAATACCCTTCATACTCCAACTTCATCCAGAGGGACTTCGACACCCTCCTCTCCAGCAAGGAGATCAACAGTACCCTTGCGGACCTCATCAGGAACCTCAACCTGGAGGACTTCTACACCGACACCGTACCCCTTTCCGATTCGGACATCAAATCGAAGGGCATGGAGACCTCGGAGAAGGACCTCTATTACATCAACTCGCTCAACAGTGCGCAGGAGAACATCCTGACCGCGGTGAACAAACAGGACTCCATCGTCGTGCAGGGGCCCCCGGGAACCGGTAAGTCCCAGGTCATCACAGGACTCATCTCCGCGGCCGTCGCATCGGGCAAGACCGTTCTCATGGTCTCCGAGAAGAAGACCGCACTCGATGTGGTGTACTCCCGCATGGGGACCCTTTCGAAGTACTGCATGCAGATCGATGATACCGCTGACAAGGAGAACTTCTACCGTC
This sequence comes from uncultured Thermoplasmata archaeon, assembly GCA_946545675.1. Taxonomy (GTDB): domain Archaea; phylum Thermoplasmatota; class Thermoplasmata; order Methanomassiliicoccales; family Methanomethylophilaceae; genus Methanomethylophilus. The sequence continues at coordinate 16,413 of CAMNNR010000003.1, forward strand.
AGATGGCCACCATGATCAGCATCCAGCCCACCGCCAACACGGTGGACCTCACCGATGTCTCCAACCGCATCGATATGGACATCGGAAAACTCGCCAGCATCGCCAACGACCTCTACGATCCGGGGGAGTTCGGTCTTCCCGCCTGCAGCCTGTATGCCATGGACAAATGGCTGGACCTCAACGACAAGATCCAGTACGAAAAGTTCAAACGTTACAAGACCCGCGTCCCCGCGTCTGTCACCGATGCCAAATACGGGGACCTGAGGGAACTCCACACCAAATTCGGAAACGAGTCCCTGGTCAACAACATCAGGGAGTACAGCACCATCAGGGAGAAGAACCCCCTCATCGAGCTCATGAAGGCGGACCTCAGCTACTACGAGCTCAGCGAGATGAAGGCAGACCTCGAACGCCTCGATGCGGAGGTAAGGGACCTCAACAGCAAGGGATTCCTCTCCAAACTCTTCTCCAAGGGAAAGGTCACCCGCGACGCCACCGACCTAGTGAACAAATACTTCTCGAAATACGACAACAAGACCATCAACACCGTCATGAGCGACCCGGCGGGATTCATGGAATCCACGGATGACTACGAGATCTTCTGCCAAAGGGCATCCGCCTACCGCGGACTCAGTCCAGTGGAGAAGGACTACGGCAACTCCCTGCTCATGCTCTGCAACGACATGAAGGCGGACAGCCGCACCACCAACGACGAGATCTACCGCTTCGTCCTCAACGACCACCTGCAGAGGTTCGACGGCACTCACAAGAACATCCTCCAGGAACTCCACGATTTCGATACCATCGTGGCAGACATCGACCGCAACATCAACCAGAAGCGCGTTCTCACCAAGAAACTCCTTGACAGCGTGCTCAGCAACGACCTCAAGTACATCACCGCATCCAAACGCAGGGGAGAGATCGCCAGGATCGTCGACAACAAGAGGAAATGGAGCCTCAACAAGTTCATCAACCACTTCGGATTCGAACTCTTCAAAGGGATCCGCGTATGGCTCCTGACCCCCGAGGTCGTCTCGGATATCATCCCCATGGAGATGGGTCTGTTCGACCTCCTCATCTTCGACGAGGCCTCCCAGATGTACGTGGAGAAGGGAGTGCCTTCCATCTACAGGGCCAAGAAGGTCGTTGTCGCCGGAGACCACAAGCAGCTGCGTCCCTCCAGCCTCGGTACCGGAAGGATATCCTATGACGACGATGAAGATGACGAGGAGCTCGCGATAGTCAACGGCGCACTCGAGGAAGAGAGCCTGCTGGACCTCGCAAGGGCCCGTTACGACAGCATCATGCTGAACTTCCACTACCGTTCACGCTACGAGGAACTGATCGCATTCTCCAATTATGCTTTCTACAACGGCAAACTCTACGTGTCACCCAACATCATCCAGCCTGAGAGACCCCCAATAGAGGTCTTCAAGGTGGACGGTACCTGGGTGGACAGGCACAACGAGGCTGAGGCAGACAAGGTCGTGGAGATCCTCAAGAACATCTTCGCCACCAGGCAGGAGAGGGAGACCATCGGGATCATCTCCTTCAACGTGTCCCAGCGTGACCTGATCAACGACAAGATCGACGAATATGCGGCTACCGACCCCGTGTTCGCGGCGGTCCTGGCACAGGAGACCAAGAGGTACGACAACGGGGAAGACGTGGGTCTCTTCGTGAAGAACATCGAATCCGTGCAGGGCGACGAGAGGGACATCATCATCTTCTCCGTCGGATACGCGAAGAACGAGGAAGGACGCTTCATGCAGAGGTTCGGATGGCTGAACATGCAGGGTGGGGAGAACAGGCTCAACGTCGCCATCTCCCGTGCCAAGAAGAAGATCTACATCGTCAACTCCTTCGAGCCCGAGGAACTGCAGGTGGACAGCCTCAAATGCGATGGGCCCAAGATCCTCCAGAAGTATCTCAAATACGCCAGGGCGATCAGCGACGGCAACATCGAACTCGCCCATCACATCCTGCAGGGATTCATCCCGCCCCAGGAACTTGCTGAGGAGGATGAATACATAGACGAATCACCCGTCATGGAAAAGGTCTACACCGCCCTCGTCAGGAAAGGATACACCGTGGAACAGAACATCGGTATCGGCGGATACACCATCGACCTTGCCGTGAAGCAGGACAACAAATACATCCTCGGTATCGAATGCGACAGTAACATCTACGCCCGTTCGACCAACACGAGGGAGAGGGATTACCACCGTCAGAAGTACCTAGAATCGAGAGGCTGGCACATACACCGCGTATGGACTCCCGGCATGTACAAGGACTCTGAAGGGGAGATCGCGAAGATCGTCCGCGCCATCGAGCATGCTGAAGAGGATGCATAACGGATGGATGCCAAATCCTTTATACTCAAAACACAGTTTTTAGGGTATGCCTAAATTAACCCTCAAGATAGACGGTATGTCCTGCGAAATGTGTGTTGCGAAAGTCACCGAGGCTCTCAAGAACGCCGGCGCAGAGAACGTCAGCGTCAAGATCGGAAAGGCCACCATGAACTACGACGAGAGTAAGATCAGCGAAGATGCCCTCGTGGAAGCCGTCGTGAACGCAGGCTTCCCTGCAAGGGTCAAGAAAGGACTGTTCTGAGATGACAGAGCAGAAGGAGGTCCTCCGGATAGGGGGAATGTCCTGCGCCGCCTGTGCGGCGAAGATCGAGAAGTATGCCGGCCAGGTCCCCGGGGTCTCCTCTGCCACTGCCAATTTCGGCAACAACACTGCCACCGTCGAATACGATGACTGTACGGCCACCCACGAACAGGTGGTCAATGCCATCCGCAAGGCCGGATACACGGTGATCGAAGGCGATGCCGAAGCCATCGCCGCGGCGGACCGCAAAGAAGCAAAAGAACGCAAGACCAATCTTGCCATTGCGATCGTTTTCGCCATACCTCTGGCGATCTATTCCATGGGAGGGATGCTCTTCGACCTCCCCGTCCCGTTCAGGGACGACCATCTCACTTATGCATTCGTGCAGATGCTACTCTGCCTCCCGGTCATCTGGTCTGGAAGGAAATTCTACATCCGCGGCATCCCCGCCCTCATCAACAGGTCCCCCAACATGGACACCCTGGTGGCACTGGGAACCGGAGTCGGGTTCTGCTACAGTCTTTACTGCATGTACCAGATCCACACCGGCGACATGAGCTACATGAATCATGTCTCGTTCGACTCGGCTGCGATGATCATCGCCTTCGTCTCCATCGGCAAGTACCTGGAGGCCCTGGGTAAGGTCAAGACCAATGACGCGGTCAGCGGCCTGCTGAAGCTGGAACCTGAGGAGGCCTCGGTCATCCGCGATGGACAGGAAGTCCGCATCCCCGTATCCGAACTCGTGGTGGGCGATGTTGTCCTTGTCAGGCCCGGGGAAGGGATCCCCGCCGACGGCAGGGTGGAATCCGGAAGTTCCAACGTAGACGAATCCATGCTCACCGGGGAGAGCATCCCCGTGAAGAAGGAAGTGGGCGACCTTGTGTACAGTGCCACCGTCAACGGCGAAGGCAGTCTGCGCATAGTCACTGAACAGGTGGGGAAAGATACCGTACTCTACCAGATAATAGGCATGATCGAGGGGGCACAGGGTACCAAGGCACCCATGGCACGCATTGCAGACAAGGCTGCTGCGATATTCGTCCCTACCGTGCTCCTCGTAGCCCTGCTGTGCTGCATCGGATGGCTTGTGGCCGGACGCGACATCTCGTTCTCCATTACCGTGATGATCTCCGTTCTCGTCATATCGTGCCCCTGCGCATTGGGTCTGGCGACCCCTCTTGCTATCATCGTGGGAACGGGTAACGCGGCCAAATGCGGCATACTTTTCAAGAGCGCGGCCAAACTCGAAGCCTCGGGTAAGGTGGACCTGGTGATACTCGACAAGACCGGTACCATCACCGAAGGACACCCCGCCGTGACCGAGGTTATTCCCGCTGACGGATTCACAGAGAATGAGGTGCTGGCACTTGCTGCAGCTGCAGAGTGTGATTCACAGCATCCGATAGCCAAAGCGATTACCGACAAGGCTACGGCAGACGGCATCGTACTATATGCTCACGGCTCTTTCGAAAGCATCACGGGAAGAGGTGTCATATGTGAGGTCGGAGGGAGATCGGTAGCCGTAGGCAACGTCGGACTCATGCAGGACAGGAACGTCGATGTCTCCGCACTGGAGAACAGGTTCTCCGGACTAGCATCGGAAGCCAAGACCTGCATGTATGTATCAGTCGATGGGAAAACTGCGGGAATAATCGCCGTTGCGGACCCGATCAAGAACACGTCCAAGGATGCGATAGCCTCCATCAAGGCACTGGGTGCGACCCCCGTGATGATCACGGGAGATACCGAAGCCACCGCCAAGGCGGTAGCCAAGGAAGTCGGGATCGAGGATGTGAGATTCGGTGCCATGCCCCAGGACAAGATAGATGCGGTGAAGAAATTCCAAGTGAAGCAGAAAACCGTCGCCATGATCGGTGACGGTATCAACGACGCACCTGCGCTTATGCAGTCGAACGTCGGCATGGCCATCGGGACCGGTACGGACATCGCCATCGGAGCTGCGGACGTGGTCCTCATGAACGGGGACCTCAGGGCCGTCCCCGCCACCATGGAAATCGGAAGGGCCACCGTCTCCAACATAAAGCAGAATCTGTTCCTGGCATTCGTTTACAATGCGATCTGCATCCCCATAGCGGCAGGTCTCCCTTACCTTCTGGGTATGGCGGAATTCACCCACATGCCGGCACTGGCGGCAGCGGCCATGTCGCTGTCCTCCGTATCGGTTACACTGAACGCTCT
>CAMNNR010000004.1 GCA_946545675.1 uncultured Thermoplasmata archaeon
CATAGACGTTCTCCTCGGGGAAGTCCTCGGGGAGGTTGACGGTGGAGCTGATGGATGCGTCGATGTGCATCTGCCAGGTTCCCTGCTGCACCAGCCTCTGCTTGTAGTCGAGGTTCTGGGCGGTGACGAAGAAGGGAGGCAGGTTGGTGTCGTCCTTCAGGCCGTGCTTGTCCATGTAGTCCTTGACGACAGGGGGGTAGACCTTGTAGAACTGGTCGTGGTCGGAAAGGGAGACGGTCCTCCTCTCGAAGTGGGTGGCGAAGATGGGTTCGATACCTCCGGAGATACCCAGCATGGTGGAGAGGGTACCGGTGGGGGCGATGGTGAGGAGCTGTGAGTTGCGGAGACCGTACTGAGCGACGAGTTCACGAGTCTCCTCGGAGGTGTTCTCCATGAAGAAGGGGGATTTCATCAGGTTCTCGATGACGCACTTGGGGAACATTCCCTTCTCCTTGGCGAGCAGGGCGGACTCGCGGATGGCGGTGTCCGCCATGATGAATCCGAGCTTGTGGCAGAGATCCATAGCCTCGGGGGTTCCGTAGGTGATCTCCATCTTGATGAGCATGTCTGCGAGACCCATGATTCCGAGTCCGATCTGCTTCCAGTCGTTGACGGATTCCTTCTGCTCCTGCAGGGGGTGGAGGGGCAGACCCTCCTCGAGGACGTCGTTGAGGGCACGCACGCAGATTCCGACAGCCTCGCGGAACTCAGCCTCGTCGAACTTACCGTCGTGGACGAACTCGGCGAGGTTCATGCTTCCGAGGAGACAGCTTCCTCCGGCAGGGAGGGGTTCCTCCGCGCAGGGGTTGGTACCCGCGTATTCGTAGTCGGGGAACTCGGACAGGAGGTTCCATGAGCTGATACGGTCCCAGAAGAGACAGCCGGGCTCTCCGAAGTCCCAGTTGGTGTAGCAGAGTTTCTTGAAGAAGGCGTATGCGTCAAGGTTCTTGACGATGGTATCGTTGGTCTCCGGGCGGACGAAGGTCTGCACGAAGGTCCCTTTCTTCTCCACGCACTCCATGAACTTGTCGGTGACGCGGATGGACATGTTCGCCTTGGTGACCCTCTCGAGATCGGTCTTGACGCTCATGAACTCTTCGAGGTCGGGGTGTTCGCAAGAAATCGTGAGCATGAGGGCCCCTCTCCTTCCGTGCTGACCGATGAGGCCGGTGACCATGGAGAAGAGGTCGGTGAAAGAAACCGCTCCTGAGGTCTCTGAAGCGGTGTTGTTGATCTTGGCCCCGCGGGGTGCGAGCTTGGAGATGTCGATTCCGACACCGCCGCCGTAACTGAATGTACGTGCTGCCTTGCTGGCACACTGGAAGATGCTCTCGATCGAGTCTTCCGGGGGTGCGATGACGTAACAGTTCGAATAGGTGACCTTGAGTCCGGTCTTATCAAGACCGCGGTTCGCGAGGATACGTCCGCCGAAGAGGAACTTCTTCTCGACGATCAGCCTCTTGACGTCGGCGTTGCCGTTCGATACACGGTCTAGCCAGTGATCGAAGGTCTCTCCGTTGTAGGAGTACTTCTTGTTCCATATGTCAATTCCTAACTGATTGTCTGCACCTAACCATTGCTCGATTTCCATTTTTTGGCCTCAGAGGTTGAAGATGAATAATAGTGATTTAAGCCTTATTTCGATCTTAACATTTTTAGCAGTTAAATACCTCCAACTAAAAGGAGTACACATCCAACTGTCGATATCTAACCGGAAAACAGTACCCAGACCCCACGGTTTTTACTTACTTAAAAAATTGTAGGATGAACGCTTTAAGTATGGTTTCATCCAATGAAGAATGGATTTCGAATCTCGATCGCGGCAGCCCCGAAATGTGGCGAGGTTGCAAAAAAGCAAATGGGTTCCGACTATCCAGACAGTTTATCATAATACTAAAAGTTGGATGGTTTTACTTAACTGATATAATTATACAAAAAGGATTAGGCCTCCGAAAAAGATGTTAAAACAGCTACTTAAAAATCATTTAATATGTTATGAAATTCGGAAGATTGTCAAAATGGAGAATTACAGGGAAAAGCAAGAAGGAACCTGACAACCGCTTCGCTATTATGTAGAAATATTACAATTTATTACTCCAATCAGCTATCGCTAATGCAGATTCCCGGGTTCAGGACGCTCGTGAAATGAAAGCTCACTCTGCGAATTCCGAACCCATCCTCTTCCTGTGAATCATCACCATGACCCTGCGTGCGGCCGGCTGAGCGATGAGCATCTCGACCCAAAAAGCAATACAGAAATTCCTGGGCCAAATACGGGGCCAATTCTCCGCAAGTTCGGCGAGATCCACAGGCGGACCCCCGAAGATGTTCCCCATGGACTGCCCTATCACTCCTCCAAGGAAGGAGAGAATCACGGACATTAGGAGGACGTTCACGATGATGTTGAAACAGATGTATGCATTAGCGCTGTCGTTCGGTCCGATGTACCTACGCACGACAGCGTTCGCGATGCGGGAAACAACGACGGTGGCCAGAAGGAACGCTGTCAGAAAAACCACAGGCCACATAATCATGTAGTCAGTAAGGAACTCCCTGATGCGGTCCGGGGTGTACCCCATGCTGTCGTATACGTTATATCCCCCGATCAAGAGGGAAGAAAGGGCTGCGATGACGCAACCATATATTATGCCTTCTCTAGGATTCCACGGTAATCTATATTCTGCCATAGTATCACCTCGACGGGTCACACTGTTTCCGCCGAAGCTTACGATTTACGTGGATTCCCTGATTCGTGGCGAAGTATGGCCCCGATAAAAAACTAACCGTCGAAACACACGGAAAACGAGGCGTCTGGCCGTACGGTTAACTACAATTGATTCTTTATACAGTTAAGTTATTTTATGAACCCATGAACTCCAACGGTATTACTGCCATTGTCGTGGTGGCCGTTATCGCCATGAGCGTGGGCGCGGTCCACTTCATGGGCGAGAGTGCCGACCCCAACTATTCGGTACTCGACACGACAGACAATCTAGCAGCGGGACAGGTTTTCACCAAAACGTCGGTCATAGGCCCGGCAAACATGACCATCTCCTACAAAATCGACAAGATAGAGAACGGTGAGGTCTCCTACACGATTACATCTACCTCCGCAATCGATACTTATGAAAAACGTATCGAAGGCTTCGATTACTTCGATCCTTCGAATTACTACATCTTTGATTATACTGACAGCGAATCCATCCCTGCGGGCATGACTGTTACCAAAGACGGTGACATATACATCCTGAACGGCAACTATGAGAGTGCCCCCACCGTCACCACTTATGAGAATTTCAGGATCACCAACGACGGTACCGCAGTCACCAACGTAGAAGGGAAGATGAGCCTCACAACGAACTACGAGGGTGCCTCATCGAAGCAGATCCTCGAATACATCACCGACGCAGGTGTACTCAAGGCAAAAGCAATCACGGAAGGCGTATCAACCGCCAGTGGCACACCAGACAATTTCCTTAACCAGGCTGTCGGAAAGGTCTCCGCGACAAACTACCCCGAAGAACTGGAGAAGACCGAGACCAAAGGTGTCCTCAACGGTTACGAAGTCACGATAATCACCCTCAACGGAACTTACACCGACGGGGAGAGCTCACAGACTTTCGTGAACATGAAGTACTACTCCTACAACGGATACCTCGTGAAGGCTGAAGGAAAGTTCAACAACAACATCATAAGCAGCGAAGTTACCATCACGGTCTGAAACCCAACGGGGGCTGGCAGCTTATGGACTGCCGGCCCCTTAACCTTAATGTTCTGATATCCATTGGCCGCATTGTTATACCACCTAAAAAATGGAACATTTGGCATTTTTTGCCCCCTAAAAGATAGATTAAAACCGAAAACTGTCATGTAAGTAATTCGGTCTTTGGGGATTGCGAGACGTTATGTTATTCCCTTGTTATAGGTGAGTGAATCGGGGCCAAGCCCCGACAGATTTACCGGTCTTTCATGATTTCTCACCTCCCCTGCCAACAAGATACTTCTGGCTGAACCCTTCGGCCAGAACCTCGCAGGTCTTCCCTGCGTTACGGTCGATGAACTCATTGGAGATGCAAACCCATTCGGGGCCCAGATACTTGGGGTCGTCCTTCCCGGCTTCCGCAAGACGCTTCCTGATCTCACCGCGGGCAAGGATCTCTTCCCTTGCCTCCGATTCGGTGAGTCCGCAGGTTGCGAGAGCCCTTTTCATCACGGGGGTCTTGAGTGCTTTGGAGATGTCGCCGAGTTCTGAGAAGACTCCCTTCCTGTTCGTGGTGGCGACGAACTCGTTGACCTGCCTGGTCTGAGTGCCTGTCTTCCTGTCCTTCACTGTCCCGACGGTGACGATCACATCGGTGGCCATGAAAGACTCCGGGGAGATGCCCATGTCGTGTATCACCCTCTCGTATACGCTCTTGGCGGAATCGCCGTGGATGGTACCCATGATAGAACTGCCAGCACGCCCTGTGCGCATGCTCTCGTAGAGGATCTTGGCTTCCTCGCCCCTGACCTCTCCGAGCACGATCGCTGACTCACCCATCCTGAGCGATACCCTCAAGGCTTCGTTCGCACGGGAGAGTGAGCTCCCTTCGATGCGTTCGTCCACCAACATGGACTGGACCTTGTATCCCATCCTGCGCATCTGCAGACTCGGAAGCTCGATTGTATCTTCGACGGTGAGGATACGTTGGGACTTAGGGAATTCGAACATCATCGCGGACAGGAGCGAACTCTTTCCCGCACCCCTCGCACCGCAGACCAGGAATGCCGCGCGGTTCTGAACAAGGAATGAGAGTAAGCCCGCAGTGTATGGATCCAAAGTCCCGTTGGCGATGAGGCGTGTCAGAGTCCAGGGCTCGGCAGAATGCTTGCGGATGGCGACAGCGTCCCCGTTGGGGCTCAGCGGATAACCGACCACCGTGGCCCTTGCATCGTAAACGCCCATATCCGTTTCCAAAACCGGATTCGTCTGACTGAAAGGGAGGCCGCTGACCTTCTTGAGATAACAGATGAGGTTCATCACCTCCCTCCTGTCGACCACGAGGTTGGTCCTGCACCTGCCGTGGCCGTTGGTACCTCCGATTCCGGAGAGTGTCACGTGGACCCTGTTCTTTTCACAGGGAGCGTCCACGTAGATATCCTCTAGACGCGGATCGGAAAGGAGGATGTCGAACACGCCCAATCCGACCGTGTAACGGTAAACGATGTCGCATATGCGGCGGTTCATATCCACCACCGCCTGGGAATTGCCTCCGCAGACCACCGAGATCTTGTCCGCATACTCTGTCAGCATATCAACGGTGAGCGAATCGATGAAGAACCTGTCGCTCCTCCCACCAGAACGGCGGTATTCGTCGCGGACCTTGGCGATCAATGCCTCGATTATCGTGTTAACCGTATCGTTGCTGGTGTACTCGGCAGGGGTCAGGTTGTACTCTGTCTCCCCGTCTGAAGCGGTTCCGACCACCACGTGCCCGCTGGGGGTGTCGTACTCCTCGATGATGTCCAGATTACGGGGATTTCCCAGCAGCCAACAGTCCGAATAGGGGGGTTTCGTGCGGATGTCGAAGGAGGACAGTTTCCTGAGGTCCTCCATGAAAGTGCTCTTGGGCACCGTGTCTTCTGCCTTCGGGAGGCAGTCGGTACCGGTGAGGGGGGCCGTCGGTGATTCGGGGATGGGTGGGGAAGGAACCTTCCTGCGGTCGAGGATCATTCGGATACCCCCTTCGACCTGCAGAGTTCCTTCGCCTTCGAACGTATCGAGTCCATCTCCTTCTCGGTGGCGGAGATGGCATTGTAGGTCCTCTGCATGCATGCTATGCACTCGGGCCCGTCGTTGCTATCGGAATACAATCTGGCACATGCCCTCTTGAAATCGGGGTCGGGAAAATCAGACCAGGTCGCATCGAGGATCGCCATCGGGGACCTGGGGCATCTGGAACATTGCCTCCCCTTAGGGGTGTTCAGGAGCGGACGCCTTATCCTGGCCAGGGAACATATCAGCTCCGCTGTCCCGCCGGAGATCTCGATGTCCTTGGAGGATACCAGTCTGATCCTCTCGGCGGTACCGTTGGATGCGATCGCTTCGCAGATGCAGCTTATGCATACCTGACTGCAGCTGTCCGGGAATTGGTCGCAACCGCGGCAGTTGACACATAGGGTATTGGAGTCGTCGATGCGATAGGAGCTGCCGGGGGCAGGTCCCTTCTGTTTCCTCTTCAAGGATTTCATGCTTATGCGATTCCCGCGGTTCTGTATAAAAGCCGGATTTTACACTTACATACGTACAGTTGATATCATCATTGGACATACGGTCCTGTATGGCATACGACGGAAGGATGAACATAGTCGAGATCGATGACGAGACTCACACGGTCATCTTCGATCTCTACCGCAGGAAGAAGATATCTGGCACCAAACTCGGACCCATCCTGGGGATGAGCGAGATGGCTACCCCGTTCAAGGTCGCCTGCGAACTCGCGGGCATATATCCTGGCGACAAGACGAACAAGTACATGGAAGCCGGCAACATCCTCGAGCCGAAGATCAGGGGTTATGTGCGCAAGCACGCTAACGAGATGCTCCCCGCCCTGCTGGGAGTCCCCGAGGGTACGCAATTCGTTGTGGAGGAACCCGTCGAGAAGGAGAAGTGCGGATACGACCACTTCCACGACAACAGGATGTTCGGCGGACTGGTGGACGGATACATCGCCTACGGAGGCAAGAGGATGGCCATCCTCGAGATCAAGACCTCCGGTGACAGGGAGAAATGGAAGGACGGCGAGGGCAGGATCTCCGTGGTCCCCGACACCTACATCATGCAGGCAGGGCTGTATGCACAGCTTTCCAACCTCGACGCCATCATCTTCGCGGTCGGATTCCTGGAGGAGGAAGACTACGACCGTCCCGCCTTCTGGGTGCCCACCGCCGAGAACACCTTCCTGATCAAGATGGACCGGCCCGACATGACCAAACCCATGGCCGATGCGGAGAAATGGTACCACGACTACATCGATGCGGGAGAGACCCCCGAGTGGACAGACAAGGACCTGGAGATCGTGAAATACCTCAAGGCATACAAACCCGACAGCAAGAAGAGGCATTGAATCCGATCCTGATAGGAGGGAGAGAGATGGATATCAAGCAGGCGATCAGGGAAAGGCACACGGTCCGCAAATATGAGACCAAAGAAATCCCGGACGACCTCGCGGCCAAACTTGAAGAGAGGGCAGCCATGATGTCTGACGCCCAGAAGCTGGAGATCATACTGTTCCGCAACGACACCGGGGCGGCTAGCGGGATGGGTAGGATGGTGTCGAAGAACGTCGCCAATTTCTTCGCCATCGCAGGTGATGATTCGCCTGACCTCGAAGTCCGCGGAGGTTATGCGGCAGCGGATTTGATGCTGTTCGCACAGACCCTGGGACTGAACACCTGGTACATCGGAGGCATGACCTCCAAGGATCTCGTCTCCAGATTCCCGGGTAAGACGGTGGTGACCTCCATCGCCGTCGGCTACGGACAGAGCCAGGGGACACAGCACAAGTTCAAGACCTCGCCCGAGAAGGTCGCCGATCTCGAAGGTGCCCCGGAATGGTTCACCGCAGGGGTCGAAGGGACCATGTATGCCCCTACCGCCATGAACAGGCAGAAGTTCCGCATAACCCGCAACGGCAGCAAGGTCAGGGTGGAGACAGCGGATGGACACTTCCCGAAGCAGGACAGGGGGTTGGTAATGTACCACTTCGAGGTCTGTGCCGGGAAGGATAACTTCGAGTGGGACCTTTCCTGAAGATCAGTCAGAGTACCTTTCCTTCAGGACGTTGGCACCGTAGGCCACGGCCATCATCACCAGCAGTCCGATTGCCAACGGGAACACCAGGAAGGAGATTTCCGTGATGTGGCTGATGGCGACCGTGAGTGCGGTGGCACCTGCGGGAGGGTGGAGCGTACCGGTGAACATCATCACCAGTATGGCGGTCATCACACACAGTCCGCAGACGATCCATTTCAGGTCAGCGAACAGACCTGCGGCATCGAAGACCCAGACGATGATCAATGACACCAAAGCCGAGAACAGGTGGCTGAAGAATACGTTCTTGGGTTTGGAGAAGGGCGCCTTCGGAGCGGCGTAAATCAGCACCGCGGTGGATCCGAACGATGCCACGATGTACTGATTGTGGAGATGCATATCCACGAACCCGAGAAACGCTATTCCGATGAAAGAGAACAATGCTGTGATTATGACGATCTGCGGTTTGTATTTCTCACTCGGACGGAACGGATTCTCCATTGTATCGCTTTCTTTGGCCCGGGGAAACTGACCAGGGATATACGGATATCGCTGTTTCATCGAATCTGGCGGGATGTCCAACTCATCAGACTCAGATCTCTTCGCTGACGCCGTTGCGGTTCAGGAAGAATGCCTTCCCGTCTTTGAGGACGAGGGCCTCGCCGTTGTTGAAATCCCCTGCGAAATCGTAGTCGCCGAACAGTGCTTTCCCATCGATATCGATATAGTGCCAGCATCCGTTTTCGCGAACGGCTGCGATGCCTTCGTGATATCCGCTGACCTCATCGAACCACCTGTTGTTCAGGAAATCCCCGAAGTCGGTGAGATGCGACATCCCCCTCCTGTCGATGTAAATGGGGGCTGTGAAATCAGAGAAGTCCCCGACATAATCGAACGTCATATTGGTGACCATGTATCCATCGTCGCGGCCGAAGAAGAAACGTCCTTCGCGGTCACACAGAGGCTGCACACCGCAGCTCCATTCACCCGCCCATGCTATCGATTCCGGGGGCACCCATTGCCATCCTTTGACTTCGCAGCAGGGTTCCATCTCCATGGTCCTGCCGGTAGGGGCCAGCGAGATATCGACATCAACACTCTCGCGACCATACATCGGGTATTCCTTACCGTCGATGAATGCTGAATACTTATCACCCTTCCTGGTGAAGATCAGACCTTCGCAGTAGTGGATCCAATCATTACGCGGGAACCTCCCGGTGAGATAGGCGATTGGGGGCAGGACGAAAAGGTCATGATTGACGCAGAATGTGAGGGAATCGTCTTCCTCGAGCATTCCAGTGACCATCTTCCAGACATTATCGCGTATGACTTCGTTGGGATACCATCCCTTGAGGACACGGTGACCAATCTGATCCATGACCGCCAGACGGCTGGGGCGGATCAGATCCTCCGGATCGTATGCGTTGTGTTCGATGTAGGCACGGCCTTCGGGACCCACTTCGGGGCAGATCTCCACTTTTGCCGGAACACCCATGCCTGCCATGATGCAGTTCGCTGTGGTGATGCACCTGCGGGATGAGCTGCATTTGGCGTAGATCTTCCTGTCTTTCAGAGAGGAGATCTTCCTCCCGATGTCCCTGGAGAGGTCCTCGCCGTGAGGCGTCAACCCCGTTCCGTGGATTCCGGAATTGTTGCAAAGGAAATGCGACCGGCGCTCCGAGTGTCTGATGAACACCACACAGGAGTCCCAATCGTTGGAAAGAATATCGTCTGTCCAACGGGGCATTTCGCTGTAATCCCTCTTGCTGACCTTGAACAACGGCTTGAAAGCGCACCCTTTGCCCAAATAACCGAACGTCCCGTCCTTCACGGCGGCATACAAACCGTTGCGGCCCTCGTAGACACGGTCCAACCATTCCGTAACCGGTTTCCCGGAGGTATCTATCAGAGCCCATCTGCCCTCCTTCTCCACCGGCGCTAGTCCGGACGAGAATTTACCTACGTAATCGTAGCGCTCGGGGTAGATCGGTACGCCTTCCTTCCCTATATGGGTGAAACCGTCTTCGGTGAGTACCGCAGCATATCCTTCAGAGAAGTCCGAACAGTACCTGAATCTCATGTCCCAGGCTTCATATTTATCATCGATGTAGCTGTATCCTCCGCTCCGGTATCTGACGGCACAGAGGCCCTCATGGAACTCGGATACCCATCCGAAACGGCGGGTGTAGAGCGGTCTGCCCTGACGGTCTATGTGCATCCACCCAAGAGAATCCTGAGCGGCGGCGATACCGTTTCTGAAAGGATAGGTGGAAACGAATACCTCGCTGTACGCAGGCTTGCCTTCGGCATCGATATGGTATGCACCCTTCCTGTCACGGACCGCACCGAGACCTTCGGTGAAAGGGAAAGCCTCCAGGAATGCACGCCCGAACTGCTGCTTCGCATCCAGGAAATAGGCCGTGCGGTGGTGATCGGTACCGAAACGGGTCATCGTCCCAGAATAATCAATCCTTCAATAAAAACGCTGGGAATAATGTGAGAGATATCGACAATACCGATGGAAGATGAAAGATGGGGGATGGACCCCCGAAATGTTTTCTCACTCCACGAGCTGGAGTTTGTTGTACTGGTACACCTTAGCGGGACAGGACATCTGGCACCTGTAGCAGGCGGTACCGAGGCAGTTCTTGGTCTGCACGGTGAGGGTCTTGTCCTCCGCGATGGAGAGGGCGTGCTCAGGACATTCCTTCACGCACTTGCCGCATCCGGTGCAGCCTTCCATCTTACCCACGAGCTGGGTACCGATGTTATGGATGATGGTGAGTCCCCTCTCTCCGAGATCCTGGATATCCCTGGTGGCGATCCTGTGGACGCTGGCACGGCCACGGGGCTTAGGAAGCTCCTGGATGCCTTCGAGGGCGTTGTTGGCATTGTACTGCGCAAGGGAGAGTCCCTCGTCCCAGTAGGATAGCTCCTGCAGATAGATCTGCGAGAAGATCTTGTCCTGGGCGAACATGATGTGGTTGGCCCTGATACTGTCCGCGATGGACTGGAGCTTGTCGAGCATCTCCGGATCCCTGAGTAGATCGGTGGCAAGCGAGAGCGAGGTGTTACCGTACTGGTAGATCTCGGTGGAAGATGGGGGTATGAGTCCCACGTCCCTTGCCTTGAGTGCGTCGACGTAAGTACCGGAGGCACCGCACATGTACATGACTTTCATATCCGCGAACTTGATGCCCGCATGTTCCAGAAGGCAGAAGTGACCCGCCCTCATGGCCCCGATGGCCTTGGCGGCCTCGCTTATGTCTTTGCTGCTGATAGTGACATTGTCCTGAAGGTGCAGGAGTCCGTCGTCGGTTGTGAGCTTACCCTTGTTCCAAAGGCGCTCGTACTGTGCGACTGCAACAGCTGCGATGACACCGGTTCCGGTGATTCCGGTGGCCTTGCCATGCATGGGCCCCTCTTCCAGGGGTTCCTTCTGGATGAGGAAGTTGAACTTGTCTCCCTTCTGAGGGGTGATGTTCTCGTCTAGGACGGAGCACCTCCATCCGACATCGTATTCGAGATCAGATATAGCCCCGGGGCCGGCGAGCATACCACACTGGATCGACTGTCCTTCCATGGCGGGTCCGGCAGCGGCTGATCCGGTGTATATCTCGTCACCGACCTTCAATGCCATCTCCGCATTGGTACCGTAATCGGTAACCATACAGTTCCTGTCGTCCTCGAGGAATCCCGATTTGTACATCATTGCGAGCGCATCGGCTCCGATCTCGTGCCTGATGGCTGGCGGGACATAGAGCTCTGTTCCGTCTGGGACATCGAGTCCTACGTCGACGGCTGAGAACACTCCGGCGTTCCTTGCCTGGTCGACGATCCCCCTCTCCCTCTTGGCGTTCTCGCCGGCGAAGGCGAGATCATCCACGGGGATCCCCTGGAAAAGTGAAAGCTGAATGGGGTTTCCGCAGATACTCACCCTCTCGACCTTGTGCAGGTCGATTCCCAGACTCTTGATGACCTTGTTCTGGGTGTCCATCAGGATCCTGTGTGCGATGTCGTTTCCCACGTTGATGCAGAACGTGAGATGGTCCATGACATTGGCACCGGGCAGGGGGTGGCATTCGGTAACGACGGTCGATAAGATCTTCCCGGAATCAAGGTCTACAGCATGTCCCCTGGTTCCGCTGGTTCCGATATCCAGTGCTATTCCGTAAGTCATTTGATTTCCTCCGAATTAAAAAGTTTGGAAAAGAAGGGGCGAGCATACCCCTGTTGAATGTTTATTTCTTCCTCTTGAGGAAGCTGAAGAAGCCCTTCTTCTCCTTCTTCTCGGGCTCCTTCTCTTTGTGCTCATGGCAGTGGCACTCTTCACCGTGTTCGTGGTGGTGCTCGTGGTCATGATCATGGCAGTGGCACTCCTCTTCGTGCTCGTGCTCATGGTGGTGTCCGCAGCAGCACTCCCCGTCATGATGGTGGTGCTCGTGGTCATGGTCGTGATGATGGTGACTGAAATGGCCGTTCTCATCAATCATGGATGCCAGACTCTGATGGTGGTGACAGGAGCAGTTGGGATCGTCGCACTCCTCGTCATCGTGATGGTGGTGATGGCAGGAGCACTCTGGGTCATCGCATTCCTTTCCGTCCTCGTGGACATGGTGATGGTCATGGTGGTGTCCCTCGAGGGATTCCTTGTCGATGAAGTAATCGAGACCAGAATCGTCGATGGCGTGGAGCATCTTGTGGGTGAGGTCGTATTCGTCGACGTCGAGGACAGCGCACATGAAGTTGAACTTGACCTCGTCCGCGCGGTCCATGGTCCCGTGGTGCTCGACACCGTTGTCCATGTCGATGAGGTTGAGGGTTATTCCCTTTCCGTCCTCGACGTAGACTGCGGCTTTGATATGTCCCAGAAGGCAGCCGGATTCACCCTGAACGTATTTTCCGACGTCCATGAGGGCGGCGGCCAGCTTCTGTTCTGCATCAGTGTTGAAATTGAAGATGCGGCCGGTGAATCCTGCAGCGCAGCCACCTGCCTCCTTCATGGAGTTCTCTTCGTTTCCGCTCATTGTATCAACTCGTAGGCTTTTTCGAGGTTGGTCCCTTCCTTCACGGAGACGGGGATGATGGGTTTGTCTGGGAAGCGCTGTTTGAGCCACTCGGTGGCGTCCTCGATCTCGCCGGGCTGGGCGACATCGGATTTGTTGATCAGGATGAAGTCGGATCCCTGCATCTGCCTGGTGAAGAATTCCTCCTTCTTCTTGATGAGGTCCCTGAACCTCTGGATGTCGCAGACGCCGATGATGACGCACTTCTCCTCCTCTATGCAGGCGAAGTGCACGAGCTCCTTCACCTTGTGGGGGAGGGCGAGTCCGGTAGGCTCGATGACGATGACATCGGGGTCGATGTCGTTCTTGATGTTCTTCAGTGCGGTCTGAAGGGTACCGGAGAGGGAGCAGCAGATACAACCGGAGGGGAGCTCCATGGCATCGTATCCCTGTGCCTTGAGGGTGGCACCGTCGACTCCGATCTCGCCGGATTCGTTGACGAGGATGGCCACTTTGGCCTTCCTTTCGCTGAACATTGTGGCAAGTCTCATCAGGAGACTTGTTTTTCCGCTTCCGAGGAAGCCGCCTAAAATGTAAACTTGCATAACTCTGCTAATGCGAAACGCACTATAAATTTGTAATCAACTAACGATGTAGATTACGTTTGTGAACACAAAATCGCAATCAATCCAACATAGGGAGCATACGTTTAAAATTGCGACATGGATTCTCGGTTATGGGCTACATCTACCTCACATGTCCTTCCTGCCGTGCAAAGTTCAACGGCCGCGATGAGGTACATTTCACGTTCTGCCCCTACTGCAACCACAGGGTGGAGACACGTAGGATCAGTGAGGACGAGGCCCGCAAGATTTTCCTGAAATCGGCCACCAAATGCAACCGCCAGTGCGAAAAGACCGGATACAAGTGCAGGTGCGGATGCGTGATGGACGTCTACGTAAGGGATGTTGAGTGAGGGTGCCGGTCTCCCGGCAACGACCTCACTGTTTTGACATCGCTTCGTATCCCATATCGAACGCCTTGGCGTTCAGTTCCTTGGCCTTCGGGGGCACCTTCTCCAGGAGGACCTCCTTGAGGATCTCCTTGTCCAGGGGGAATCCCTTGACAGCGGCTACGGCACCGATCATGACGGCGTTGGCTGCCACGGCCTTTCCGGCCTCGATGGCTATCTTGGTCGCCTCGATGGTGATGACGTTGCTGTTCTCCTTCCTGACTTCCTTCACGAGGTCCTCGATCTCGGGATATGTCTCGAATCCTGCCGCCACGTTTCCGGGGAGGACGGGATCGAGGTTCATGATGACGGCGGAATCCTTGTTACCGAGGGGGAGTGCCCTGACGGTCTCCACAGGCTCGAAGGACATGATCAGGTCTGCCGCACCGGTGGCTTCCAGAGGACTGTAGACCTCGTCCCCGAAACGGACGGTGGAACGGACACTGCCGCCCCTCTGGGCCATACCGTGGACCTCACTCATCATGACGGTGTGTCCCGCTTTCATGGCTGCGGAACCGAGGACCATGGATGCGAGAAGGACACCCTGTCCTCCGACTCCGACGATCTGTACGGAATACTTCATTCTCTCACCTCGATGCACTTCTTGGGGCAGACGTTGCGACACATTCCGCACCCGATGCACTGGTTGGGGTCGACCTCGACCTTCTCGCCCTTCTTGATGAGGGCAGGGCAGGCGATCATCCTCACGCAGGTGAAGCAGCTGATGCACTCGTCCTGGTTGACGACGCATACCTTCTTCTCCAACCTCTTCTCCTTCTTCAGGAGCAAGGGGCAGGGGCACTTGGAGATGACGACTGCGACTCCGTCGAAGTCGATCGCTTCCTTCATGACCTTGACGCAGTCCATGACATCATAGGGGTCGACAGTCTTGACGAACTTGACGCCCAGGCCCTTCACGACGCCCTCGATGTCCACCGCATCGGTGTTGATGCCGCCGAAATGCCTTCCGGTTCCGGGGTTGGGCTGGTGTCCGGTCATGGCGGTGGTCCTGTTGTCGAGGATCACCATGACGATGTTGTGGTGATTGAACAGTGCGGAGGTCAGCGGCGGGACTCCTGCGTGGAAGAACGTGGAATCGCCGATGAACGCGATGGGCTTCTGGTCGGTGGCCTGGGCGAATCCGCCTGCGGCACCGGCTCCGCCGCCCATACAGATGATGAAGTCAGCGGTCCTGAAGGGAGGCTGCACGCCGAGGGTGTAGCATCCGATATCCGAGCAGTAAACAACGGGAGTGCTGCCGACAGCCCTCTTGGTGGCGGCGAACATTCCGCGGTGGGGACATCCCGCACAGATTGAGGGGGGACGTCCGGGAAGCTGCATCTGGGTCTTTGCCATGGGAACTGCGGGGGACTTCACTTTCACGAGGTCCTTCAGCTTCTGCATGGTGTCGGGGGAGTACTCCCATTCCCTGGGGAGGGTACCGTCGCGCTTTCCGTGGACGGGGACGTTGAGCTGGTTCTGGGCGATGATCCTCAGGACCTGGTCCTCCACGAAGGGCTCGAGCTCCTCCGCCACGATGACGAACCTCTTTCCCCTGACGAAATCCGCGATCTTCTTCTCGGGCAGGGGGTTGGTGAATCCGAGTTTGAGGATGGAAACGTCGGAAACGAACTCCTTGACGTAGCAGTACGCGACTCCGGAGGTGATGATTCCGATGTCGCCGGTACCCTCGATCCTGTTCAGGGGGGATTCCTCGGAGAGCTGGAGGGCGAGCTTGTTCTTCTCCAGGAGGCGGACCCTGTTCTGTACCGCGAAGGCGGGGATGTTGACGAAGTGGGGATCGTCTTTCTCGAAGTGTCCCTTGAGTGGGGTGTCGGTCTTCAGGGGACCGAAGGTGACGACGGACCTGGCATGGTTCACACGGGTGGTGGTCCTGTAGAGGAGGGGGAGACCGAGCTTCTCGGATATCTCGTAGGCCTCCTTGATGAAATCCTTGGCCTCCTGGGGGTTGGAGGGCTCCACCATGGGCATCAGCGCCAGGGTGGAGTAGTACCTGTTGTCCTGCTCGTTCTGGGAGCTGTGGGCGGAGGGATCGTCAGCAGACATCACCAGCATACCTGCCCTGACTCCTGCGTAGGTGAGGGTCATGAGAGGGTCCGCTGCGACATTCAGTCCGACGTGCTTCATGAAGACGAAGGACCTGACTCCGGAGGATGCCGCGGCTACGGATACCTCCATGGCGGTCTTCTCGTTGGAAGAGAATTCGAAATACATCCCGGCTTTCTCTGAGAGTTCCTCGAGGAGGTTTCCGACCTCAGATGAAGGGGTACCGGGGTAGGTGGATGCGAACTTGACTCCGGCTTCGAACAGTCCACGGGTGATGGCCTCGTTGCCCAGGAGAAGTTCCTGTTTGCTGTCTGATAAAAGATCGACCATGCGATTCCTCTTTACGGGTGTGTAATCGCGCCCAGGCTTTTAACATATGCGCACGATTAGGAAGGAATCCGACAAAGGTTAATATTCCGCTGGATATAACGCAAGACTCAAGCAGGGGTAGCCAAGCTAGGAAAAGGCGCAGGACTTAGGATCCTGTTCTTAGTGATTCTAGGGTTCGAATCCCTACCCCTGCACCATATACGCGGAGGCATTCAATGGGAAAACTTGCTGTGGTTACCGGAGCTTCCGGCGGAATAGGTCTCGAATTGTGCAGGATACTGGCTGCCGAAGGCTACGACCTAGTTATCTCCGCCCGTTCCAAGGATAAACTGGAAGAGATCGGCAGCGAACTGTCCTCCAACCACCAGGTCACTGTGACCATGGTGGCTGTGGATCTTGCTGATGCCAAATCCCGTGAGGAACTGTTCGAACTCACCCCCGATGTACCCGATGTCCTCGTCAACAACGCGGGATTCGGGGATTACGGGATGTTCTCCGAATGCGATTGGGAGAAGCAGGAACAGATGATCAAACTCAATGATCTGGCACTTACCCATATAACCCGCCTATACCTGCCCGGGATGATTGCCAAAGGCAACGGGAGGATCCTCAACATAGCCTCCGTGGCCTCGTTCCAACCCGGACCGCTGATGTCGGTCTATTACGCAAGCAAAGCCTACGTCCTTTCCTTCTCCGAAGCGCTTTCAGTAGAACTCAAAGGCTCTGGGATAACAGTCACCGCGGTATGTCCCGGACCGGTGAACACAGGGTTCGCGGCTGCTGCCAATGCCGAGAGCGTCAACCTCTTCAAGAAGAACTCGGGAGCAGATGCGAAGGATGTCGCGGAGTTCGCCTACAGGAAGATGATGAAGGGCAAGGCCGTCGCAATACACGGGGTGAAATACAAAATCGCCCTCTTCTTCGTCAAGATCCTCCCCCGCGGACTCGTCAGGAACCTCATATACAGAATCCAGAGGAGCCGTACGAAGCAGTAAAACCCCATTTGGTACCTTTATATAGTTAGGCTATCTGGGGAAAGGTATGGAGATACTTTCACCCGCAGGTAATCCTGAAGGACTCGTCGCTTCCGTCCTCGGAGGATGCGATGCGGTCTACCTCAGCGGCAAATCGTTCGGAGCCCGTGCTTTCGCCGGCAACTTCACCGACCAGCAGTTGGAAGGGGCAATAAACTACGCCCACGACCACGGCGTGAAAGTACACGTAACCGTCAACACACTGATCAAGGACTCCGAGATGGACGATGCTGTTTCGTTCGTGAAATTCCTCTCGGATATCGGTGCCGATGCCGTACTGATCCAGGATCTGGGTCTTCTGAAATCCATCCACACGGTAGACATCAAGAAACACGCATCCACACAGATGGGAATCCACTCCGCACAGGGTCTGGAATGGTGCAGCAAGAACGGAATCTCCCGCGCTGTCCTCAACAGGGAGCTGACCTTCGAGGAACTCAGCGAGATCGTCCCCGATTCTCCCGTGGAGACCGAGGTATTCGTGCAGGGTGCGCTCTGCTACTGCATATCAGGAGGCTGTCTGTTCTCCAGCCTGGTGGGCGGAAGAAGCGGCAACAGGGGCATGTGCGCCCAACCCTGCAGGAAGAAATACAGGACCGAGAAAAACGAAGCGTCCTACCTCATGAGCTGCGCAGACATCTACGGTGTGGAATGGCTCAAGAAACTGGAGTCCATCGGTGTGACATCCGCCAAGATCGAAGGGAGGATGCGCAGTCAGGCCTATGCTTACCTCGCATCAAAGGTCTACTCCTCCGCCAACAAGGGACTCGACCCGGAGGAATACGCGAACGACGTGGAACTCCTCAAGACCGTGTTCAACCGTGGATACGGCGACGGATACCTGGCAGGCGTCCAGAGTCCGGTGCAGAGCCGCTATGCTGACAACCGCGGACAGTACCTCGGAAAGGCTACCTTCAGACAGAGGAAGTTCGACACCGCGGAACTTAATGAGAAAGTGGGCATCAGGGACGGGCTCTCACTCTACCAGGGAGACGAGAAGATCGGCGGATTCAAACTCACTTCCGTGGGCAAGACCGCTTCCCCGTTCAGTCTCCCCGACGGTGTCTACGATGTCTACAGGACCTATGACCCGCGTATCGACACCATCAAGAACCTGGTCGGCGAACCTCCCAAATTCACCGGATCCACCGAAAGGGTCCCTACGCACGTCCCGACCAAGACCGTCGAAAGACCCAGGATCGATCTCCCCGAGATGTCCTTCTATGTCTCATCCGTCAGGAACCTGACGGCCGTCCTGCCTCATGCGGACAGAATCTACTACGAAATGAGCGACTCGCTCCCCGAAGCACAGGAAATCTGCGACAATGCCGGAGTCGAGATAGTCACCCTCGCCCCCAGACTCGCCCCGCTGGAGAGGATCGAACCCAACGGCAGGCCCCTGATGATCAACACGCCAGGGCAGTACTCGCCCAAGGAAGGCGACCGCGTCTACGCGGGCCAGTTCATGAACGTCTTCAACTCATACCACAGATCACCCTTCTACCAGGTCACCCTCTCCCCCGAGCTATCCAATGAGGAAATCAGGAATCTGGCACTTCATTATCCGGGAAGGCTCGAGGTCATGGTCTTCGGCAGGCAGGAGCTCATGTGCACCCGTGATCCCGCCATGGTGAGCGGTACCCTCATCGACGAGAAATCGTTCAGGTTCCCGGTCTACAAGGACCGCCGCGGACTGTCGCACATCCTCAACTCCTCCGACCTCATGCTCCTCCCCTACCTCAAGGAACTCGGGAGGTACGGAATCGAGTCGGTGGGCATCGATGTGAGGAAGAGGCCGGAGAACATCGCCCGTAAGGTGGCCGAAGTCTACTCCGCGAACGATGTCAGGAGCAAATCCGATCTACAGCAGATGTGCGGCGGACTCAACTACGGCGCATACCTGCGCGGTACCGAGTGACATAGTAACTGCTGCACCCCTCTTTTAATCCGTAGCTGCCGAGAACCCCTTATGAAATTCGACCGTAAGGGTGACATCGGGTTCATGGAGGCCATGGCAGGGGCCATGACCGTGTGCCTGGTCCTCACCGCATTCTCAGCATTCTTGGCGGCAGATCTCCTCTTAGAGGAACCAGACTATCCCGAATTCGACTGGACCCAAATCGGATCGGTGACCAAGAGAGGGAATATCGTTGGTATGATGCAGCACAGCGATATCAAGCAATACATCGAGGACAGCGGGTTCAAGGGTGTGGTCCTGAAGACCACCTTCCTCGTTATCGATTTCCCGCCATCGACATTCAGATACGGAGAGACCTCCGACACCTGCTTCACGGAAACGAAGGCGATAGAGGTTACAGACGAGTACGGATTATGCTACCCAGCGATCATGGAGGTGACTGTCTACCTATGAATCGCAAAGGATTCACGGCCATCATGGATGCTGTGATCTTCATAGTCATACTCTCCCTAGCAGTATCCGCGATCTCCCATATGCACGACGAGAGGACGCAGGACGATTCCGCATTGTACGAGAGCTGCGACATACTGATGCATTACAGGCTCTATCCTTCCCACCTGGGATACGCGACCGAAGACCGCGATATGTTATTCTCCGACCTCTGGGCCCTTTCGATAACTGCCTCTGACGGAAAGGGGACAGCGGTTGCCGGGAAGTACCTCAGCGGAATCTTCCCGCAGGGCGATGTGGGGCTCGAAGTGGAATACGGGGGCAAAACTGAATACGTGAATTACTCCGGGGAGGGATGGACGCAATCAGCTACCCGCAGTTATGCTGTGGAATACGGAGGCGAGATCACCCTCACGCTGTACAGGAAGTGAGTTCAGAACATATTGCCGCCCAGAAGCTCCATGGTCTTCTGGTCAGGCTCGCCGTTGAAGAATTTGTCGAGGACCTCACTGAAGACATGCTCCTCGGGGCAGATCTCCTTGAAGAGGGTCATGCAGGCACGGACGTTGTTCTCCTCCGGATATCCTACGATGTCGGAGATGTTGTCCTTCCCGCAATCGAGGAGGGCTTTGGAGATCTCCACGAGCCTCTCGTGAAGCATGGGGTCGGAGATGTATTCCTGTGCCTCGGTACGGCCATCGAGACCATACTCGCGTGCAGTGGAACTGTAGCCGAGGCCTTTGAGCTGAGGGAAGATGTACCATATCCAATGTCCTTCCCTCTTCCCGTTCGTAATCTCATTTAATGCCGAATCGTAGTAGCATTTCTGAGCTTGAACATAACGCGCCAATCCTTCCAATGGAATACAAACCTCGACCTGTTATGCCGTTAATATGATAAAAACCTGCTTCCGAACGCGTATAAACGCCACATATAAAGGCGTTAATTCCTGATTAAGCAGATTTCCGAGCTTTGCGTGCCTCGTCCACCATTCCGGGGATGCGCTTTTTGATATCCCTCGTACAGGGCCACGTGTCGTCCATGTAGGATATAAGGTCCATGATGTCCGCATCGTCATTGGTGATGGCAAGATACACACGGCTCATCAATTTCGAAACAAGGTAAGGGAAGTCGTCGCAGATCTGCGGACGGTCCTTCCAAATGGTGCATCTGCAGTCCTCGCCGAGGAAACGGCAGGGCCCATTCTCCGATTTGTTGAAGAGGATCCTGCCGTCCGATGTTTGGTAGACGTACTCGGTCATGAAGGTGTACAGGTCCACACCGGCGGCGGTGGCCACTCTGTCCACCTCTTCCGGACGGACTATGATGTTGGGCTGATGACAGCACCTGCCGC
>CAMNNR010000005.1 GCA_946545675.1 uncultured Thermoplasmata archaeon
CGGAGGGGCACAGCCTTCCCCACTGGGTGGGGTGAAGGTCACGGGCCTCGAAGTGGGGCTGGCTCCTGGTAAGGGAGGAGGTTATCCTCCTGAGGTGGGACATCGCGGACATGTTGGATGTCCTGTCGAGAAGCTGGGATACTCCAGCGCGTCCTCCGACCCAGTTTCCGGTCGCCAGTGCGTGGAGAATCTTGTGGGTGAAGAGGTCGGGGCGGATGGAGGAAGTGATGTTGTATTCGTACTTCTTCCTGCCGAAGTTCCTCTCAAGCTGGTATTTCAGATCCTTCATAAGGGAGGTGAAACTGGTCCTAAAGAGATCCTCCATGAGGTCTCCTGAGAGCTTGAGCCTCTTGTTTGCGTAGTGGTCCTTGTCGTCCGGAGGCATCCTCTCAGGGATGGATTTCCTGAGGAGGTACTCTGCCATACGGCCGAGGAAGATTGCCTTCTTTCCCCTGGCGGACTCGTCGTCGCCGAGGTGGGGGAGGAGGGAACGGTCCAGGATGGACTCAACCTTCTTGGTCCTGTACTCTTTTGCCTGGCCGGCTGCGAAGTTCCTCTCGAGGTATGCGATCGCATCCTCCTTGGTGTGGAATCCGTTCGGGGGCCAGTCCTTTGCGTTGTAGGAGCTCTCGAGGTTGGAGAGGACGATGTTCTCCATTTCCTCGCTGGAACAGAGGATGTCGTGGATTTCGCTGTCCTTCTCCATTCCGAGTGCCTTGAGGAGGGCCACGAGGGGGATGGCGCTGGGTACGACCGGTACCGAGACCATGAGTGCACCATCTTTCTTCATTTCGACCTGGGTCAGTGCACGGTATCCTTCTTTCTCGGAGAACACCTTGACGGAGGGGACGGACTGTCCGTACTTCTCTGCCCAGTCGTAGAGCATCCTGTTGGGGGCGAGGTCCTCGAGGGTGATGAGGACCCTCTCGGTTCCGCCAATGATGAAGTATCCTCCGGGCTCACGGGGATCCTCCTTGAATTCGATGAGTTTCTCGTTGTATTCCTCATCGTCCTTCATCTTCTTCTCGGTCTCAGCCTCGATCTTGGCCCTGTTGAGGTTGCAGCCTTTGGACTTCACCATCATGGGCAGGTCGCCGATGTGGACCCAACCGTCGTCGTCAAGGTCCTTCTTGACGCCGTCCTCGTAGACCTCGAAGCGGACGTCTACGGCGGACATGTAGTTGAGGTTCCTGAGCCTTGCCTCCATGGGGGAGAGCTCGTGCTCGTATCCGTTGGCCTCCATCACGGTAGGGGACTTGATGCGAATGGTGGGTTTGGCCTGGGGGACGATGTTCCCTTTCGCATCCCTCTCCCTTCCGATGCGGATCTCGATGTCCTTTCCGTTGGTGCGCTCGGGGTCGAGCTTGATGATTCCGCGGATCGCGTCGTCGGTGGGCACCCTGGTGTCATCGACGATCTTCTGCATCCTGCTGTTGGGGTTGTCGCTGGTCGCGAGGAAGTCGTTGAAGGATTCCACGTGGTGGTTGACGATGTTTTTGTCCTTGAAGTAAAGAGTTACTAAATCCCTCAAAAAATCACCCTCTGATTACGAGCCTGTAGACGATGAACTCACCTGCGGTCTCGCTTTTTCTGATAATCTTGACGACGCTACCTTCCTTGATGTCTCCGTGAATAGACGCAAGGTATTGGATAGCGGGGTCGTCCAACTTAATCTTGGGGAGCTTGTCCCTCTCAACCTTCAACTGGCTGAGAACCTGCTCGGCTTCCTCCTCGGAGAGGAGGTGATGCTCGGACACAAGGACGTGCCCAGGATTGAACGAGTTAACTGTTGCTGCCAAATTTTCACCATTCCATTGGTCCCGTACCGGTCAACGGGAAAGACACTCACAAAACGCTGTCACGAATTCGCTCCTCATACTTGATCCTCCGTCGATCGCTCATGAAGTCCCAGCGGGCCTGGAGGGATTCGAACCCCCGACCACCTGATTAAAAGTCAGATGCTCTACCTAGCTGAGCTACAGGCCCATTGTTGTCTAAGCTAGTGAACGAGACAACTACTACCCATATTTATATTTATTCCGCGTGCGCAACTCGCTCCTCTCTTATATTTAGAAGATATTGACGCTCAGACCGCGAAAATGCAAGGTTTTTGGTCTTCAGGGGCATATCTGATATAGGCGGACCCCATCCCCACCACGATGGTCGAAACCCTTACGATGAAGGTTGAGCAGCCCAAACGCATCAACGAAGCGGGCTTCGGACGTGCCCGTCTCGATCCCGAAGCATATGCGCAGCTCGGACTCTCGATAGGGAGCGTCATCGAGATCACCGGCAAGAAGACCGTCGTGGCGAAGGTCTTCAGGAGCGATGCCGAGGACGAGGGCACCAACCTCATCAGGATCGACGGACTTACCAGGACGAGTGCCGAGGTGTCCCTCGGCGAGAACGTCAAGGTCCGCAGATGCGAACCGCAGAAGGCGGAGAAGGTGGTACTCGAACCCAAGATCTCTGAGAACTCCCGCATCACTGTCGACAAGGGCCTCGTCGAAATTTTCAAGAACAATCTCATCAGCCGCCCCGTGATGAGCGGCATGGACCTCATGATCCCCAACGTCTCGCTCATGGGGAACAGGTCCATATTCAACGTTGTCTCCACCATGCCTCTAGGACCCGTGCTCATCTCGTCCGTGACCGAGCTCGTAATACTCGAAACACCTCAAAAGCACAAGAAGTCCCAGAAGAGCGAAGAAGGCGGCATCGGAAGGGAGAACAAGAACACCACCTACGATGATATCGGAGGTCTCAACGACGAGCTCAAACGCATCCGCGAGATGAGCGAGCTGCCCCTCAAACACCCCGAGCTCTTCGAGAGGATGGGGATCTCCGCACCTAAGGGACTCCTTCTCTACGGTCCCCCGGGAACCGGTAAAACGCTCATCGCCGAGGCACTCGCCAACGAATCGGGGGCGAGTTTCTTCTCCATCCGCGGACCCGAGATCATGAGCAAATACTACGGAGAGTCCGAAAGCAAACTCCGTACCCTCTTCTCCACAGCCGAGAAGAACTCACCCAGCATCATATTCCTTGACGAGATAGATTCCATCGCCCCGAACCGCGACAACGCTTTCGGCGAACAGGAACGCCGCGTGGTCGCCCAGCTCCTCTCCCTCATGGACGGGATGGGCGGACGCGGGAACGTCATAGTCATCGGAGCCACCAACAGGGAGGACTCCATCGACCCCGCTCTGAGGAGACCGGGGCGCTTCGACAGAGAGATAGAGATCGGAGTGCCCAACCGTGTCGGCAGGGAGTCGATCCTCAGCGTCCACACCCGCAACATGCCCCTCGCAGACGATGTCGACCTGAACGTGCTTTCACGTATGACCCAGGGGTTCGTCGGAGCGGACCTCGCAGCCCTTGCGAGGGAGGCTGCGATGAAGTGCCTCAGCAGGAACATGATGAAACTCGACCTCGACGCACCGATCCCCGCCGAGATGCTGGAGTCCATGAAGGTCACCATGATCGACTTCACCAACGCTCTGGGAGAGGTGGAACCCAGCGGGATGAGGGAGGTCGCCATCGAGGTACCCAAGGTCACCTGGGAGGACATCGGCGGCCTTGACCAGATCCGTGACGAACTCCATGACACCCTGTTACCCGACGAGGACGGGAAGGGATTCGAACGTCTAGGTATCGAACCCGGCAAGGGAGTCCTTCTCTACGGTCCCCCGGGAACCGGTAAGACCCTCATCGCCAAGGCGGTCGCCAACGAGTCGGGGGCCAATTTCATACTCGTAAACGGCCCGGAGATCGCCAGCAAATGGATGGGCGAGAGCGAACAGGCCATCCGCAAGATCTTCAAACGCGCCAAACAGATGGCCCCGTCCATCATATTCTTCGACGAGATCGATTCCATCGCCCCCAGGAGGGGATCCGAGGACTCCGAGTCCTGGGAACGTGTGGTCGCCCAGCTCCTCACCTCGCTGGACGGCGTGGAACAGCTCACTCACGTACTGGTCATGGCCGCCACCAATAGGGCAGACATGATCGACCCGGCACTCCTCAGGCCCGGAAGGATCGACCGTATGATCTACGTCGGGAAACCTGACAGGGAAGGCCGCCTCAACATCCTGAAGGTCCATACCAGGAAGATGCCGTTGGCTGAAAATGTTGATCTGGGTCATATCGCTGACCTGACCGACGGATTCGTCGGAGCGGACCTCTTCGCACTCTGCAGGGAGGCGGGGATCACCGCATACCGCAGGGACAAGAACACCGAGACGGTGACCTGGGACGACTTCGAAGCGGCACTGCAGACAGTCAAACCCTCGGTGAACGACCAAACGGAAGCCCTGTATGAGAAGATGGGCAGCGAAATCAAGAAGCGCAAGGACAGATGGTCCGACGCTCCCCTTTACAACTGAGTTTGCCTGAGATCCTTGGCCATATAGGGCCTCTCGAGATGATAACCCAGGGATGCATAGTACTCCCTCACCCCTATTCCGCTGGTCACGATGATCTTGGTCTTACCTTCGGAAACCGCGACCCTCTCGGCCTCAGCCACCAGTTTCCTGCCGAATCCCCTGTGCTGCCAGCTTTCCGCTACGGCACCTATGGCCGTCTCATTGCCGAATACCTTGAGTTCGCGTATCATCGCAGTATCCGTGTCATTGGTACGGAGACGGACATACCCCACGAGGGAATCACGGTAGTTGTAGGAAATGAACCTCTCTTTCCCGCCGGACGCTTCGTATTCCAAGGTCTCCATCCTTACCAGGGATTCGTCTTCCAGTATCTCACCGGTGTGA
Organism: uncultured Thermoplasmata archaeon; assembly: GCA_946545675.1. Lineage (GTDB taxonomy): Archaea > Thermoplasmatota > Thermoplasmata > Methanomassiliicoccales > Methanomethylophilaceae > Methanomethylophilus. Next base: position 4,770 of record CAMNNR010000005.1, read on the forward strand.
CCGACCTCGCGGCAACGGATGCATCTGCACGTCTGACCGTGCGCTTCCATGTTGCTCTGGACCAGCTGACGCAGGTTGCTCTTGAGGATCCCTGCAGTGATCTCAGGCACCGGGATATCCCTCTGAATACGCTGTATCCTCACATACTCTGGCACTATGGATTTCATACGGGAGAGGAGGTCCACTGCGGTATCCACATCATAGGGTTCGAACTCGCCGTTCTCCCACATCTCATAGGTGCGGGTGCCGGCCACGACAAGGGTCGGATAGAACTTCAGCATATCAGGTCTGAAGGAGGGATCATCGAAACACTTCGCGAAACATTCGTAATCGTGCTCGGGAGATGACCCAGGAAGCCCGGGCATGAGGTGGTAACAAACCTTCAGCCCGTGGTCGCGGCACACCTTGGTTGCCTTCGCGACCTCTTCCACACCGTGTCCGCGTTCGACACCGGCAAGTACCTCGGAATCCAGTATCTGGACGCCGAGTTCCACACGGGTTGCGCCGAGGGCCATCATGCGTTCGATCTGTTCGTCCTTGCAGAAGTAGTCAGGACGGGTCTCGACCGTGAGACCGATACATCTGCGTTTGGCATGGGAATTGGCTTCCTGGGCAGCCTCCAGGCTGGGGGAGTCGTGCCCGTTCATGGCTTCCAGGCATCTCTTGACGAACCACTCCTGATACTGGGGATTGCGGGAGGTGAACGTCCCTCCCATGATGATAAGATCAATCTTGTCCGTGTCGTGGCCGATCTCTTCCAACTGGGTGAGTCTGCTCTCCACCTGGTCGTAGGGGTCAAACCGGTTCATCGCTGCCCTTCTGGCGGCAGGTTCCTTCCCGGTGTAGGATTGGGGAGAATCGTTGGAGACGCCTCCGGGGCAGTATGCGCATTTCCCGTGCGGACACGGGTAGGGAGAGGTCATCACCGCCACCACAGCCACACCGCTTGCGGTGCGCATCGGTTTCTTGATAAGGAGCGGGAGGATGGCTTTCTTCTCCTCTTCACTGACAAGTGCCAGGATCTCTGAATTCGAAGGGACCTTCTCTGCACCGTATTTCGAGCAGAGCTTCATCTTGAGGCGCTGCAGGTCCTCTCTGTCGGAGACCTCCCCGGCACGGATTGCCTCGAGGAGCTTCTCGGCTACGATACTGGGCATTCAGCTTTGCTCCGCCCTTTCCCTGGCAAGCTGCTGGAACCTAAGTACGGTCTTCCTGTAGTTCTCCATGGCCAGGTTGACGTTCGCCTCGGTGAAACTCCATGCCTTCTCCAGGTCCCCGTACCTGATGCGGAAACCCTTCCTAACCCCTTCGGGACCGGACACATCGACGCTCTCCAGGATATCCATGGAACGGAGTTTGTTGATGTGGCGGTAGATGGTTGGTTTGGAGGTGTTCAGGAGTACTGCGAGCTCCTCGGCGGTCCACGCTTTCGAGGGATTCTTCATGAAGAAATCCATGAAGAGACGGTAGGGGATGCTCTCTTTGACCGAGAGTGCCCCGGAAGAACGAAGGTCGTACCCTTTGGGAAGGTATCCGATCTGTACCAGGAAGGTCTCGGCCAGAACGTCGAGGTCGTCCAGACCTGTCAGCGGAGTATTGGAAACCACTTGGAGTTCGAACATGTAATTACCTGCTATAAGGTAATTAATTAAGTGTTTCTATTAACTAATTTCGCTCACAAGTGTCCCATTGAAACCATCCGAAAATGAGCAGATTATAACCTTGTTGCACAGGATTTCGATTTTATAACATCGCCGCAGTCAGACAACTGCTGAATGGAGAGATCCCCTTCAGGGGATCGATCACAGCGTTGGAATCAATGATCTCAACGAGACCGCTCACAAGTCGTTCTTGATCTCTTCGACGAGAGTTATGACACTGTCGAGCGGGAATACCGTGTACACCTTGATGCTGATGATCTTCTCGATTGTGTTGGCGACTATGGGGGCACAGATCAATGCCAACGCACCGTCGCGCTCCGCACGGACCGCCGCGATGATGGCGTCTTCGACCGTGGAGACGGGGTATTCGCGGATCGAGATCTGACCGTTCGCCTCGGTGTCGACGGAACGCGGCAGACCCTCCATGAATCTGGGGGAGGCGATTACCGCCATGAACTTCTCGGAATCCTTGGTGGTTATCCTGTTGATGGCCTTGATGATCTGCCTCACCGTGCGGAGATTGGGTTCGCGGTGTTCCTCCAGGATCTTGTACATGGTGCTCTGGGACATACCGGTGGTACGGCAGAATTCGTTCAGGGACATCTTCAGTTCGTTGGAGAGGATGTCGTTGAAGGCCTTCTGGAATCCGCCCTCGTCCCTCAGCATACTGGAGATCAGATCCTGTACGGTCATTCGGATACCTTCTTTACGAATTCGACTGCAGAAAGACCCGCGACCGCACCTTCGCCCACTGCTTTGGCCACCTGAAGGGGCTTGCCCGTGATGTCACCGCAGGCGAAAACACCCTCCACAGAAGTACGGCAGTTGCGGTCGATCTTGATGGTATCGTCCATCTCGGGGAAGAGGTCGATTTCCATGGCCAGGTCCGCCGAGGATTTCCCGCCCAACTCTATGAACACGCCATCCAACTCTATGGTGCGGCCGTCCGAGAGTTTCACGGATTTGACCTTGTTTTCACCGACTATCTCCGTCACGGAGGCCTCGATTTTGACGACTCCCGCTTTCTCAGCTGCCTCCAGAAGAGAGGGGCTGGTGTCGAAAGTGGGGGAGATGAGGTAGACCTTGGAGGCGTAGCGGGTCATGAACTCCGCATCGGCGACGGCTTCGGCCTGACCGCCCACGAGTGCCACAACCTTCTGCTTGTAGAAGTTGCAATCACAGGTGGCGCAGTAACTCACCCCTTTGCCATTCGCGAAGGTCCTCTCGCCCGGTACACCGAGTTTCGTACGGGTCATCCCGGTGGCCATCACGAGTGATCTGGCACATATCTCTGACCCGTCTTCCAGACGGACTTTGAAAAGGTCCCCGTCCTTGGACAGGGAAAGAACGTTCATGTCGAAGAACTGACATCCAAAGGACTTGGCCTGCTCGAGGCCGTCCTCCAGAATGTCGGTTCCCGACTTTACTCCGTTGAAGCCGAAATAGTTCTCGATCTCGATGCCGTGCATGGCGCTGTTGCGCACCTTCCCTACGAGGACGGTCTGCACCTTCTTCCTCGCTGCGTGGATGGCTGCCTGAATTCCTGCAGGGCCCGCCCCAATGATCACCACATCGGCATTCATACGGAGACCTCAGAAGCTGTTGATGTGAGCGAGGATGTCTTCCTTGGGCCTGAGACCGACAAGGGATTCCATCTGGACGCCGTCCTTGAAGAAGAGCAGGGTGGGGATGGCGTTGATGCCGAATTCCATGGCGATGCTCTGGTTCTCGTCGGTGTTGAGCTTGGCCACGGCGACCTTTCCCTCGAGCTCGGCACCGAGTTCGTCCACGATGGGGCCCATTCTCCTGCAGGGTCCGCACCAGGGTGCCCAGCAATCGACCATTACGATTCCGCCCTGTGAGACGAAGTCCTTAAACTGTGATTCGTTGAGTTCAGTTACCATAGTAGTACCTCCTCCGTAATCACAGCAATACGTTATAAGGTTACGTGGATTGAACAGCGTTAACTGAAAACCTGCCGGGATGGCCCCGGTCAGGGTTTGACATGTTTGAGTTTGGGGTATTCGCCGACCACATCGACCATGCAGTCGAGGTCCTCTCCGTAAAGTTTGGACAGCTCCTGGTGGAGGAGTTCGATCCTCAGCGCACCGCGGTCCGCACCCTTCGCCATCAGCTTGTCCACGGAGTGGCGGTGGGTGACCACGCGATTGTCGCTGACCAGGTTATCAGCGTGTGCCACGATTTTCTCCTCGAGGGTGGCGGGCATGTAATCGCCCGGTGGCAGACCCATCTCGGCAACATCGGTCTCGTCCAGGCCGGCACCTGTGTGCTTGCGAACGATATCGACGAGGACAGGGGAGAGCTTGTGATCCTCCACGATCTTCGCACCGATGCAGGCATGCATGATGGAATGGTCCTTGGAACGTCCGATATCGTGGAGAAGAGCCCCTGCGATGACGGTCTTCATATCGGCCTGGGGGATTCCGCTGGCCATCGCCTCGGCGACGGCACGGACGGTGGCACAGTGCACTACGACACGTTTCTTACACCCGGCGTCCCAGAGAAGATCGATGCACTCTTTGTCTGTCGGGATACGGTCAGTCGTCGCGGTTGACAACGGTTTTCCCCCTTTCGTTGGGAATAACTGTCATTTGTCCGTTACGGTCCTCGTAGAGGTGCTGACCGCCGGTGAAAGCGTACAGGAAGATGGCAAGGGCTGCGATTTCGGAATGGGGCTGGTTTCCCACGGAAACGTTGAAGTCCGCACTCTGATAAACCTCTGCTGGCACTTTTTCCGCACCGACGATGATCATCAGATCCTCGTCCTTGGGAATCTTGGGAAGGGCCTCGTCGATCCTCTGACCGTACATGGTCAGGTGGACGACCTTTCCCTTGAAGTTCTTCAGTGCCTCGGACCAGCTGACGCCGGTCTTGATGGTATAATCCCCTCCGAAGCGTTCGACGACGCTCTGGATGTTGCCCTCGAGGACAGGGTCCTCGGTATCGACATAGATCCCCTTCGCACCCAACGCCCTGGAAGACAGGGCCACATGGGTGGTGACACGCTTGTCCCTCTCGGGACGGTGCCCTATCCTCATGATGTAGATGTCGGGCATGTCACTCATCTTTGATGGGTTCGATCTTGTGACCGCGGTAGTCCATCTTGACTGACCTGCGCACAAGGCTCTTGAGCATCGTAGCCGAAAGACCCAGAGCTTCCGCGACATCGCCGGAGAACTTTCCGTTTCCGACCTGCTCAAGGATCTTTGCCTCGATTATTGCATACTCTTCCTCGCTCATCATGGCGGCCGCGAGAACGTCGCTGATCTCATAAACAGGCCACTGTGCGTTGATGTTAAAAGAAGTGTAGTACGTGTGATAGGATTTCTCGGGATAGTTTCCGTTAGTGGAGAGCCAACGCGTCTCCACCAGCTTCATCTTCTCGAAGAAAATTGTAGCTTCCCTGCCCTCGGGACCGAATTTCTTTTCGATCTCATCCGCGGTTTTCCACTCAAGGGTCACCTCTTTAAGAACTTCCCTTTTGACGGGAGTGTCCACGGCCCTGAGCATAGGGACTAACTCAGACGGCTCGTTGATGACCTTAATTCTGTTCATGTTCACCATCATGGATTTACTAAAATATAAATTAAGGGCCAGCAGAAGCGAGATAAAGCGGAACGGCTCGTACCTAACAGCGTTAATTTCCTCCGCAGAAGGTCCGAATTGGCCGATTCATATCCTGCCCGGAGCAGGTTCTGAACCGAGGATCAATCCCGCACGCCCAGTCGCCGAACTAAGGTTTTATATGGAGGACAGCTAATAACCAACCCGATGAGATTCGACAGGAAATCACCCCTTACTGCCTGCTTCCAGTGTCTCAACTGCTACAAGACCTACAAGGCAAAAGGCCCCTCCAAAGAAGAACAGGACGAGGCTGAGCAGAAAGCACTGGACTGTTGCGGATCCTTTATCCAGGGATTCTACGTCAACTACAGGAGATGGGGAATTCAGAAATGGTACGGCAGGTAAACGCCGTACATCCTCATTCAAACATCACTGCAATCCCGCAGTGTTTCTAACTACTTTTAGTTGTACTTTTGTCCGATTTTCCTGACCGTGCTAAACAATAGCATTATCAACAACTACGCACATCTATCCACCTGATGACCGGGGAAATGCTTTCTGGTACCTTTGAGGAATTGGACCTCATCGAACGCCACATCCTCATGCTAAAAGCCACGAAGGAGAATCAACCCGTAGGGATCATCAGACTCTCCGAACTACTCGGTATCCCGAAGCATAAGGTCCGCTATTCCCTCAGGCTCTTGGAGAGGGACGGATTGATCACTGCGACCCAGGAAGGGGCTGTGGTGACCGACCGCTATGACGAATTCATGGAGAAACTTTCCACCAGATTCGATGACATCGTCAGCCGCATCGACGAGATACGCAACGAAGTCGCCGAATAATTATAAATACCACGGTATAATGGCTGGAAGTAAGCCGTTGTAGCTCAGTCGGTAGAGCGTGTGACTGTTAATCACAAGGTCCACGGTTCGATCCCGTGCGACGGCGCCATACCTTTCTTCATCGATTTCATTGCTGTCCGGTCACGTACTGTATTCCTAATTCGGGGTTGCTGGCACATGCATTTTCCATATCCGCAGAGGTCCCGGATTACGGCTTAACGGCAGGTCGGATACGTTTTTATCCGATGTCGGTGTAACGAGGGGACGAGGGCTCATAGCTTAGCTAGGTAGAGCGCCCGACTCATAATCGGGTGGCCGCCGGTTCAAATCCGGCTGGGCCCACCATCGTGCCTTTTTCGCAATTTCAGGGGATAAACGCGCAAAACCCTGGTTTAGGTATGTCCAGATTGGCTTGAATACAAGAAAGGTTTAAAACGACCATCCTCTTGTCCTTTTTATCTATAAAGGAGAGATGGTTGTCACCCGTCTCTGCTTTTGGGGAAAAAAGGTGTTAGAATGGACATACTTAACAAGCTCCCACACATCGAACAGGAACTGACTGCCTGCGTACAGTGCGGCTACTGCATCTCCGTCTGTCAGGCACACGTTCAGACTCCTTGGGAATCCGTTACCCCCAGGGGAAAAATCTACTATCTCAACCAGATCAACGTCGGAGGACCTCTCGACAAACCCATGAAAAGGGAAGTCGGACTCAACCCCTACTTCGTTGACGCCATCTACAAATGTACCGGATGCGGAAACTGCGAAGCAGTTTGCCACGCCAAGATCCCCCTCGTCGAGCTTTGGGAGACCGTCAGGACCTGGCTCGTCGAGAACGGTGTCGGACCTCTCAGCGCCCACCAGGCCATGAAGCTCGGCATCGAGAAGAACCACAACCCCTACGGCGGAGACCAGAACCACAGGGGAGACTGGTGGCCTGAGGAGGTTCCCAAATACGACGTCCCCGACGTCATCCTCTACGCAGGATGTACCGGATCCTTCAGGCAGCAGCAGGTCCCCAGGACCGCAGCCCTCGTTCTGAACAGGGCCGGCGTCAAGATGAACATCCTCGGAAAGGACGAATGGTGCTGCACCTCGCCTCTCCTCAGGACCGGAACCACCACCCTCACCCTCGAGGCCGCTGAGCACGTCGTCGAGAAAGCCGACGGAATGGGAGCCAAGGACATCGTCATGGCCTGTTCCGGATGCTACAAGACCATCGCCACCGACTTCGGAAAGTACTACTCCCAGATGGGACAGCAGTGCTACCACTTCACCCAGTACGCAGCCAAGCTCATCAAGGAGAAGAAGCTCGCAATCCTCCAGCCCTTCGAGCACAAGGTCACCTACCACGACCCCTGCCACCTCGGAAGGCACATGGGAGTCTACGATGCACCCAGGAACATCATGAAGGCTATCAAGGGTCTCGAGCTCGTCGAGATGCCCAGGAACAGGGTCAACTCCATGTGCTGCGGAGCAGGTGGAGGTTACAAGAGCCAGTTCAACAACTTTGCAGTCAGGATCGCGGCTGACAGGGTCAGAGAGGCTGAGGCCACCGGTGCCGAGTACCTCGTTACCAGCTGTCCCTTCTGCGTCACCAACCTGTCCCAGGGAGCCAAGGCAATCGGCTCCAAGATCAAGGTGGTCGACGTCTCCGACATCCTGCTCCAGGTCACCGCTCCTGCGGAAGAGCCTAAGGCAGAGTAAACCCGCTAACATCCGGCGGGGCCCATTCTCCCCGCCGGACACACCTTTTCAAAAACATGCCCTTCGATTTTCTGTCCCCGAAACTTGTCGAGGCTCTGGAAAAGAGGGGAATCACCGAACCCACAGACCCCCAGAAAGATGCCATCCCCCGCATCAAGAGAGGGGAGAACGTTCTTGTCGTCGCCCCCACCGGAATCGGGAAGACGGAATCGGCCATGCTCCCGATCTTCGACGAGCTTGCCAAGGGCGTTAAACCCGGCATCCAGTGTCTGTACATTACCCCTCTGAGAGCACTCAACAGGGATATGCTGAAGAGGATGGAATCCCTCGGTGCCGAACTCGGTGTTACGGTCGGGGTCAGACACGGTGATACCACCCAGAGCGAGAGGCAGAGACAATCCAAGAACCCGCCCGAGATCCTCATCACCACGCCCGAGACGCTTCAGGTGCTTTTCACCGGAAAGAACCTCCGCGCGCACATGAAGAACATCAAGTGGGTGGTCGTCGACGAGATCCACGAACTCGCCGGGAACGAGAGGGGTGCGCAGATGGCCGTGGCCCTGGAAAGACTGACCCTTCTGGCCGGAGAATTCCAGAGGATCGGACTCTCGGCCACCGTCGGGAACCTGAAGGAGGTCGTGGAATTCCTTTCGGGACAGGGGAGGGAGGTATCCCTCTGCAAGCACGATTCCTTCAGGGAATTCTCGATAAACGTCGAATGTCCCGTTCTGGCAAAAGCCGATGAGGCCCTCAGCGACAAACTGCAAAGCGACCCCGACATACTCGCGGTACTCATACGTGCCAGACAGCTGATCGAGAGTGTGACGTCCGCCCTGTTCTTCGTGAACACGAGGGAGACCGCCGAATGGATCGGCTCCCGTTACCACATGTGGGACGAGAAGTTCCTGGTGGAAGTCCACCACGGTTCCCTTTCCAAGGAAATCAGGATGGATACCGAAGACCGTTTCAAGAACCAGCAGCTGAAGTCGCTAATCTGCACCTCATCGCTGGAACTCGGTATCGACATCGGAAGCGCCGACCTCGTGGTCCAGTACAACTCCCCGAGGCAGGTCGCAAGGATGACCCAACGTGCCGGCCGTGCCGGACACCGTGTAGGCGGGAAGATCCGTGCCGAGATCCTCGCCACCGACCCCGACGAGATCGCCGAGGCGATGGTGGTGGCCCGCAGGTGCGAAAACAAACAGATGGAATACAACGCGGGAAGGAAGAACCCCCTGTCCGTACTGGCGAACCAGATTGTGGCCATGACCATGTCCGGAGGGTTCGAACGCGATACCGGCTACAAACTGGTCTGCAGGGCATATCCATTCCGCACATTATCGAGGAAGGATTTCGACGACACCATCGAACAACTGAAATCCATCCGCATGGTGCTGGAATACGAAGGCGTGATCAAGCGCTCCCGGAAAGGGATGGACTATTTCTACAACAACATCTCGATGATTCCCGACGAGAAGACCTACCTCGTCCGGGACATAGCCACCAGAGGTATCATCGGAACCCTCGACGAGAACTTCGTCGCCACCTTGGAGGCGGAAGAGGGTGCTGCATTATTCATTGCCAAGGGCCGCACGTGGAGGGTGGTGGAACAGAGGGAGGACGAATTGCTGGTAGAGGAAGCGAGATGCATCGGAAACGTCCCCGCTTGGGTCGGTTCCGATATCCCGGTACCGTTCGATGTCGCCAGAGAAGTCGGGAAACTCCGCCGTATGCGCCAGTTCGACCTCTACCCCTGCAACTCCGAAGCCGTCCGCAAGGTCACCGAATACTTCGACGAACAGGAGGAGAAGTGGATCATGCCCACCGACGTCACCGTCACGGTCGAGACCGGGGACAGGCTCGCCATCATCAACTGCTGCTTCGGAAGCAGGGTGAACGACACCCTCTCGAAGATCATCTCCGCCCTGCTCATGGCCCGCATCGGAGAGAGCGTGGGGATCAGCACCGATGCCTACCGCATAATCATCGAACTGCCCCGCAACATCGACCGGGACATAATCGTCGAAACGTTCAAGTCCCTGAAGCCTGGCACTGTCGAAGCGTACTGCCGCCTGACCATACTCAACTCCTCCTATCTGAAGTGGAGATTCATGAACGTGGCAAAGAAGTTCGGCATCATCGAAAAGGGTGCGGACCGCCGTTACATCAACTACAACCGCCTGTTCGAACTCCACAAGGACACACCTGCCTACAACGATGCCGTGAACAAGGTCCTTGACGAGGACCTCGACATCGAGAACACCGAGAAAGTACTGAAACTCATCTCCGAAAGGAAGATCAACATCGTCTCCGGAGGCATCTCCCGCATCGGCATCGAAGGGATCACCGCTTCGAAAGAGCTCATGCAGCCAGCTCGTGCCGACCATGCTATCCTGGCGGCTATGAAGAAGAGGCTGGAAGATGAGGTGCTGTATTCCTCATGCATCCGTTGCAAGACACAGAACAGGTTCCGTGTCCTCAACCTCCCGAAGAAGCTGGTGTGCCCGAAATGCGGAGGATTCATGATAGCCCTCCTGAAGGATTACGAGAGGGATACCATCCAGATCATGAACAAACCCAATCAGACGCAGGTAGAGAAGAATACCCAGAAGCGCATAATCAAGAATGCGAACCTGGTCAACTCATACGGGGCGAAACTCGCCGGGATCGTCCTTGCAGGAAGAGGGATTGGCCCCGAGGTGGCGGCCAGGATCCTCTGCAAGACACACGCGGATGAGGACAGCCTGCTCCGCGACATCATGGCGTCGGAAATCAACTATGCTCGCACGAGACAGTTCTGGGACTAATCAGAAGTTGCCGCCCTTGGCGGAGAATTCTGGCTTTGCTTCCTCGGTCTCCAGTTTCTTGGGGGTGACGTTGTGCTTGCCGAGGAAACCGGTGGAGATCACATAAACTTCGGAAGAAGTGGGGCGGGAAGCTTTCGGGGAATGCACCACGACCTTGGAGAACCTGTCCCTGAGCTCCTTCAGATAACCGTCGAGCAAATCTCCCTGGAAGACCTTGGTCACGAGTTTGCCGTTCTTCTTCAGGATGCGGTCGCAGACATCAACCGCATACATGCAGAGCTCGATGGACCTCGCATGATCCATGGAATATGCGCCGGCGATGTTCGGGGCCATGTCCGATAGGACGACGTCCACCTTCCCTCCGACCATGTCCAGGAGTTTCACCATGGTGTTGTCGTCGGTGATATCGCCGATGATGAACTGTACCCCGTCCAACGGGTGGATGTATCTGAGGTCGACGCCGATGACCTTACCGGTCTCGCCGACGCATTCCTTCGCGACCTGCGACCAACCGCCAGGACAGGCTCCGAGGTCCACCACGGAGTCACCCTCCTTCATCACGCCGAACCTTTCGTCGATCTGGATGAGTTTAAAGGATGCCCTGGAACGGTAGTCCATCTTCTTGGCGAGACGGTAGTAATATTCCCTGCGGCGTTCGGCCACCCAACGGTCATGCAGATCTGACACAATCGAACACTAACGAGTCCCCCAATAAGTAGATAACTACTGTCGTACACACGCGTGGGGAATCAAATTATAAAGGGAACGCATAATGTCACAACGATAACATGGCAGCAGGCTGGACATACTCAAAAGCCGGAGTTAACATCGATAAGAAATCTAGCTCCATCGGATCCCTCGTAAGCGAACTCACCTACCGCAGAAAAGGATTCGGCCAGATGGTGCAGAAATCCGGACTCTTCGCCAGTCTCATCGACTTCGGAGACAGGTACGTCACCCTAGCCACCGACGGTGTTGGGACCAAGATCCTCATCGCCGAGGAACTGGGTATCTGGGACACCATCGGAATCGACTGCATCGCCATGAACGTCAACGACACTATCTGTGTCAACTCCACCCCCATCTCCTTCGTTGACTATGTCGCCATCGACAAACCCGACGATGAGATTACCCAGCAGGTCGGAATCGGACTCAACAAAGGTGCTGAGCTCTCGGACATGGAGATCGTGGGAGGGGAGATTGCGGTCCTTCCCGAGATCGTGAACGGTCTCGACCTCTCCGGAACCTGTATGGGAGTCGTGGACAAGGACAAGATCATCACCGGCGAGACCTGTCAGAAAGGCGATGCCATCGTCGCTCTCCAGGCATCCGGACTCCACTCCAACGGCCTCACCCTCGCAAGGAAGGTCGTGGAAGCCAACAACATCAAGCTCACCGACTCCGTACCTGGACTCACCCAGAGTATCGGAAAAGAACTCCTGACCCCTACCCAGATCTATGTCAAACAGGTCCTTGATATAACCTCGAAGCACGAGATCCACGGACTGGTGGACATCACCGGCGGCGGACTCAGGAATATCCTCCGTATGAGGAAGGGACTGAAGTACACCATCGACGACCCCATCAAGCCCAACCCCATCTTCGGAATCCTCCAGGAACTCGGGAACATCGAGGACCAGGAGATCTACCAGACCTTCAACATGGGAATGGGATTCACCATCATCGCACCCGAGGACGAGGCTGAGGCCATCGCCCGTGAGAACCCCAACGCCAAGGTCGTGGGCCGCGTCGAAGAGGGAAGCGGAGTCTACTTCGCCCCTGAGAAACTCACTTACGATCACTACTGACCGTACTTTTACATCCGGGGGACTCCCCGGATCACTTGTTCAATTTGCAGTCGAGAGCACCGCATACAGCTCCGAGCGCGGTACACGTCTCCAGGGAGTAGTTGCCCCCAGTGACCTCATAATCTATCTCCGAGATGGAGTGGACCTCCTTGGGGGTACCGTGAGGGCCGATGCCGAATATCAGGAGGATGCTCTGCCCGCCTGCTACCAGGTCTGCGAGCTGTGCGGTAGTCATCTGCTTCTTGGGTTCCGGCTTACAGGTGGTCAGTACGGCCTTACCTAGCTGCGGAGGGAATCCCTTGACAGGATACGGGAAGGTCTGGAAACGTCCCAGTTCCGCGAGCTGTACGAAGTTGTCCCCATGCGCACCGATGCTGGTGGTTCCTGCGATGAAATTCGCGATCTCCATAGGGGTCTTACAGTCCTCCGGGATGGGGAATCCGAAAAGTGCCAGATTCATATTGAATGCCATGGCCAAATCTCCGGCGCGGGCGATGACACGACGGTGTGGTTCCCTGAATGTCTTGGGATCGTATGCATTGTAGATGCCTATGGTCATCCTGCCTCTGCGTCCGCCTTTCTCGTACACCATCATCTCACCTTCGGACGGGCCACGATCGCATACCTGTCCCCGTCGAGGAAGATCTCGAAGTTCTGGTAGCGCGGGTCCTGTTTGTACTGGTCGATGCGTGCCAGGACCTCGAACATGGACATGTCGGTGTTCTTGATGTCAATGAGCACCTCATCCAGATTTTCCTTTTCCATGGCAATCCCTTCGGCCGTCGATATATGGTGTAACCCGATTCGGAGTTGATAGAAGTATGGTGCCTCCAGCCGGGTTCGAACCAGCGACCTCGTGATCTTCAGTCACGCGCTCTCCCAACTGAGCTACGGAGGCTTGGATTTCCCTTATCTGCTAAACCATTAAAAATGTATGGGTTGGGTAACGGGGGGCCGGAGCCCCCCGAAAAAATTTCACTGGGTCTGCTGGTTGTCCGTGTTGGCGGCTGCCTGCTCGTCGGTGTTGAGGATGGGCATGAGGGCCACGACCACGTCGTCGTCCTTGAGCTCCATGATCTTCACACCCTGGGCGTTGCGGCCGGTCTTGCGGATGGAGTCCACCTTGATGCGGATAATCTTTCCGGACTTGGAGATGACCATCAGCTCATCGTCGTTGGCGACCCTGCGGACGCTGACGACACCACCGTTCTTCTTGGTGGTCTTGATGGTGATGACTCCCTTTCCGCCGCGGTGGGTCTTACGGTAGTCATCGACGGTGGAGATCTTTCCGAATCCGTTCTCGGTGACGGTCAGCAGGAGGTCGGTGGGCTTCACGACGGCCATGGACACGACTGCATCGTGGAGACCGATGGTCATTCCCTTGACTCCCATGGTGTCCCTTCCAGTGGGGCGGACGTCCTCTTCGCTGAATCTGCATGCGAGACCGCTGTTGGTGGCGAGGATGATCTCGTCCTGTCCGTCGGTGATCCAGGTCTCCATAAGGGCGTCGTCCTCGTCCAGCTTGATGGCCTTGATTCCCTTGTTCCTCACGTTGCCGTACTGGGCGAGGGAGGTCTTCTTGAGCAGACCGTTCTTGGTGCAGAACACCAGGTACTTGTCCTCGGGGAACTCGTTGGCGGGGATGATGCTGGTGATGTTCTCGCCCTGCTGCAGGTCGGAGAGCATGTTGACGATGGGCTTACCCTTGGACTGCCTGCTTCCCTCGGGGATGTTGTATCCCTTCAGCCACAGGATACGTCCGGTGTCGGTGATGAACAGCAGGTAGGTGTGAGAACTCGCCACCAGCATGTTCTTCATGAAGTCGGATTCCTTGGTCTGCATTCCTGTCAGACCGACTCCTCCGCGGGCCTGCTGCCTGTAGGTCCTGAGGGGGATCCTCTTGATGTAATTGTCATCGGAGAGGGTGTAGACCATGTCCTCCTTGGGGATCAGGTCCTCTGCATCCACGTCGAATGCGACCCTGTTGATCTCGGTGCGGCGCTCGTCGCCGTAGGCATCCTTCATCTGGGTGAGTTCGTCCTTGATGATGGCGTCGACCCTCTCGGGTTTGGCGAGGATGTCCTTGAGGTCGTCCATCTTGGCGATGAGTGCGTTGTACTCGTCGCGGATGGTGGTGATCTCGAGACCAGTCAGCTTCTGCAGCCTCATGTCGAGGATGGCCTGTGCCTGCACCTGGTCGATGCTGAGCAGGTTCTGCAGACCCTCGTTCGCCTCGGGCCCGGATTTCGAAGCCCTGATGAGAGCGATGGTCTGGTCGAGCATGTTGAGTGCCTTTATCAGACCGTCCAGGATGTGGAACCTCTTCTCCGCTTCGTTCAGATCGAACTTGACCCTGCGGGTGACCACGCTGCGACGGTGGTTGATGTAGTGCATGATGAGGTCCTTGAGACCGAGCAGGGTGGGCTTGTTGTTGACCAGTGCAAGGTTGATGATACCGTAGGTATTCTCCATCTGGGTCTTCTTCATCAGGTTCTCGAGCACTACATCGGGGATGGCGTCCTTGTGGAGTTCGATGACGATGCGCATACCCTTCCTGTCGGACTCATCGCGGAGGTCGGTGATACCGGTGATGGCCTTGTCCTTGACCAGATCGGCGATGGCCTTGACCAGTTCCGCCTTGTTGACCTGGTAGGGGATCTCATCTACGATGATGGAGGTCTTTCCGCTCTTCATCTCCTCGAAGTGGGTCTTGGACCTGATCTTGATCCTGCCCCTTCCGGTGGTATACGCCTCGACGATTCCCTGTGCACCGTTCACGATTCCTCCGGTGGGGAAGTCGGGTCCGGGGACGAACTCCATGAGCTGGGGGACGTCCACGTCGGGGTTGTCGATGGTGTAGATGATTGCGTTGCAGACCTCTACCAGATTGTGCGGGGGCATCTTGGTTGCCATACCGACGGCGATACCGTCGGAACCGTTCACGATGAGGTTGGGGAACTTGGAAGGGAGGACAGTGGGCTCTTTGAGCGAGCCGTCGAAGTTGTCCATGAAGTCCACGGTGTCCTTGTCCAGGTCGAGCAGGAGGTCGGACGCCATCTTGGAGAGCCTGGCCTCGGTGTAACGCATTGCTGCGGGCGGGTCACCGTCGACGGAACCGAAGTTACCCTGTCCGTCCACGAGGGGATACCTCAGGGAGAAGGGCTGTCCCATCCTCACCATAGCATCGTAGGCCGCGGTGTCTCCGTGGGGGTGGTACTTACCGAGCACCTCTCCGACCACGGTGGCGGACTTC
>CAMNNR010000006.1 GCA_946545675.1 uncultured Thermoplasmata archaeon
GAGGAAGGCAACCTCACCGACCAGATCGAGGTGTTCGGCCTGCAGGGAGAGAGCCCCCTGCCTACCGACTGCACGTGCATCAAGAAGGAGGTCATCACCGGGTTCCAGAACAGCGGGAAGGGGATGGTCATCGACATCACCTACAGCTACAACGACGAAGGCGTCGTCTCGATATCTGCTGAGAGGCACGGCGAACCCCTCCCCGTCATAGAGGAGACTGTCCCCGCGGACCTCTCGTGGATGGACCGCCCTCCGGCCGAAAGGGCCTCCAACAAGAGGGTGGCCAAGAACGTGGCCATCTGCGTGGACCTGTCGAAGAGCATGAAGGATTACCTGGAAGAGGTGCAGAGCGCCATCCGCAACTTCATCCTGGCATTCTCGGGAGAGTTCACCAAGATCTCCCTCATAGGTTTCGGCGAGAAATCACGCATCCTCCTGCCCATGACCCTGGACGACGACGAGATCCTGGAGGCCGTGGACAACCTGAAGATCAACTCCTTTGGAAGGGGCACCAGCGCCAACCCCTTCGACGAGATCAAGGAGGTCATGGAGACCGAGACCGGCGCCAAATACGCGATAATACTGACCGACGGGATCTGGGGCAACCGCAACATAGCGGTCGACGAGGCACGCGAGTGCAGGAGCGAGATGATCAACGTCTTCGCCGTCGGGTTCGGGAAGGCCGACAGGTCCTTCCTCAAACAGATAGCCACCCTCGACGAGGGTGCCATGTACACCACGATAAACAATCTGGGAAAGACGATCAACACGATAGCGACCGCGATCATTGACTGTCCGACTGCGATCATGGAGCATTTCAGGTGAGAGAGAATGTCCGATGAAAGAGAGAACTACTGCAAACTCCTGGGTCTCAACCCCTTCAAGATAAGGGAGTATACCGAGGAGGACATAGCCGCCCAAATCCGGACCACGGAGGAAAGGTGGACAAAAGAGGCCGAGTCCCAATCCGACAGGACCAAGAAGTACGAATTCAGCGAGTACCTGCGGATGATGCCCGATATCAGGAGCACCATGGACAGCCCCATCCTACGCGAGGAGGAGTTCGAGAGCGCCAAGAAGATCCTCCAGCGCAAGGCTACCAAGATCAGGCGCAGCGCCATCATCCTCCACGACGGAGGAGTGGTCATCCCCTCCAAAGCCGCTGAGGACCTGGCCAGCAAACTGAACTGGCCGGGAGTGGACGGCAGGACCATCATCCAGGCCTCGGGAGTCAAGACCGTTCCCACCCCCCATGGCACCGCCATATCCCTCACCACCGCATTCAGGATGCTCCAGGAACTCGGATGTTACACCCCACACGAGTTCCTCAACCGCCTGATCTCGATGCCGGAACTCTCCCTGACCCTCAACAACGTCGACGAGAACACGCCCTACGACGATGTCCGTCTCACCTTCGACACTGTTTACAGAAGGCTCAGCAACATCAAGACCGGGAAGATACCCAACCTCGACATCTACCTGCAGAACGTCAGGGGAGTCAAGAGCAGCCTGGCCACCGACGATAAGTTCGACGAGCTGATGGAATACTGCCGCTGCATGAAGGCCCTCGCCGGTGCATTCGAGCAGATGGAGGAGGACGCCGGCATGCCGTTCAGCCGGGCATACATCGACAACCTGATGGTCACCTACGTCAACGACACCGATGCCAACCCCGAACTGTGCATCAGGCTGCTGGAGGAGAAGTGCATCAACAGGCTCTACCCTGCCAACTTCAGCGAGAAGGACAGCGGTCTCGGGACCTGTCCCCACTGCCGCTCACTCATCAACACCGGACCCGACAGCCAGTTCTGTCCCGAGTGCGGGGCCGCCATCAACGCCGTGTGCCCCGCCTGCGGTACCGCGCAGACCGCGGCCAACAACCTCTGGATCAAGTGCGGAGTGGAACTGGCCCCCGCTATGGCTAGGGCCAAGGCCTTCGAGGACAGCATATTCCGGCTTCTCACCGCCGGAATGACCCAGAGGGCGATGGATGAACTCTCCGGACTGGAAGGCGCCTTCCCCCTGTACGATTCCATCGGCACCCTCAAGGCCAAGATCCGCGAGTGCCACGAGAAGGTCAGCAACCTGGTGGAGACCGTCTCCTACGACTTCTCCAGCCTGAAGTACTACGACCTGAAGAAGACAGTGGAGCAGGGCAGGATCGACTTCCCCTCCCTGATGGAGAGGGAGGACGTCCGCACCCGTTACGAGGAGGCCTGCAAGAAGGTCAGCGAAGCGGACGAACTCTGCGTCCGTGCGGCCACCAGGGACGGCGACGAGGCAGTGGAACTCTACATCAGCGCCTCCGAGATATGCCCCGACCACCCCGATGCGGTGGAGATGCTCAGGCACTATCCTCCAGAGGGTCCCGGAGATGCGGAGGTCCAGACCAACGTCGACATCATCGAGCTCAGGTACGCCGTTCCCGAGGAGAGGAGGGGTATGACCTTCTGCATCTACAGAAGCGAGGGAACCTACCCCGAAGTGGACCAGTCCACCAAGCCCCTGGCGGAGATCGAGGGCTGGACATACTCCGACAAGACCGCTGTGCCAGGCGTCGAATACTTCTACAAGATTTACTCCAAGAGATGGGGGATCCTCTCCGAGGAATTCGCCAAATGCGGACCCGCCCTGGTCTTGGGAGAGGTCACCAACGTGGAGTTCGAGAACACCGACGACGGATTCAAGATCACCTACCTGGAACCCCGCGGTGCGGCACGTGTCCGCATCTGGAGAAAAGAGGCGGGACTCGCCGCCGGTACCGGGGACGAGGACGAACTCTTCCACGACAACAACGGTACGGTCTACGACACCGGCCTGGAAGGAGGCATGACCTACTCCTACCTCTTCGTCGCCGAATACGAGGTCAACGGAAACACCGAGCGTTCCTACGGTACCGTGTTCTCCGGAACCACCGCGGCCCTGCCGCAGCCCGTGAAGGACCTGACCATCCGCTGGGACAGGAAGCACGGCACGTACATCGCGAGCTGGACCGGTCCCCTGAGCGCGACCCTGTACTACTCTACTATGAAGAGGGAGATCCCCCGCGGCCACATGTCCGCCAAAGAACTCCCCGGTATCATGACCCGCATCGACCCCCTGGAGACCGAGGATGGGGTGTTCCGCTTCACCCTTCCGCAGGCCACGGTGCTCTACGTGTACCCTGTCCTCACCTCGGGGAACACCGCGGTGGTGGGCAAGGAGTTCGTCCTGGCCAACCTGCACCCCTTCAGGAACCTCACCAAGACACTGGAGGGAAACACCTGCAGACTCAGCATGGAATGGCCCGACGAGGCCGAGGCGGCTGCCGTGGAGATCCTCCGCAGGAAGGCCGACGGCACCGAAGAGACCGAGGAACTGGAGATCACCCGCACTGACTACGACAACGACGGCTTCGTGGAGTTCCAGCTCGGCGGTTCCGCCAACACGGATGTGGCGGTCTATGCCGTCTACACCATCGAGAACGAGGCGAGGAGGTCCATCGGACTCAACACCAGCATATTCTCCGGCGAATCCTGCAAGGTCGACTACGTCGTCAGCACCTCAGCCGTCAAGGGAGACCGTAAGAAGACGAGGCTGGAGATATCCTTCAACTGCCCCGGGGAGACCGTCATCCCCCGCTGCGTCATGGTCCTCACCGACCAGGGGATCCCCCTCAGGCAGAGGGACGGTGAGGTGGTCTGGGAATCCGACGACCCCATAATACTCTCGAACGGAAGGGCGGACTGCTCCTTCGTCATGGGCAAGGAGGAGGTGGACCTCAGCAGGATGAGGCTCTTCTTCCCCGACAAGAGGAATTACAACAAATACCGTTTCGTACACCCCATTTACAACAGGAGGAAGTGAGATGGCGAAGAAGAATACAATCAGGTACATCTGTCCCTGCTGCTACGCCAGCATCGACCTCGAACAGATACACTACGCATGCACCAATCCTGACTGTGCCAGGACCTTCCTGGAACACTGTTCGCAGACCGAACGCAGGCGTTACGGTTCCAGCTTCAAACCCGGGGAGGAGATCGACGTCGAGAAGTCCGACTACCTGCAGATCGACCCCAGGAGCCCGGAGGCCATCACCACCCCCGACCACATCATCCGCGGGTCCTCCAACGGGGCCTGCGACATATGCAGGAACAAGAACACGATCAAACTGTGTCCCAACTGCCACGAGCCCATAAACCAGGGCGCGGAGGAAGGTACCACCATCTTCGTGGTCATGGGAACCGAGGGGTGCGGGAAGAGCCACTACCTCGCCTCCCTGGTGAAGACCCTGGAGGAGATGTACCCCAAGGAGTTCGATCTCCCCTTCGAAGCGGCCAGCCAGAAGACCGTCGAGAAGTTCGACAAGGAATACCGCAAGAAGGTGTTCGTCGACGGCCTGTGCCTCCCGCCCACCGAATCCTACAGCATCACCGAGACCCGCAACCCCCTGCTGTACAACCTCGGCGGCCCCGAGCGCGCGGTGAACCGCACCGTGGCGTTCATAGACACCTCGGGCAGGGACCTCGACCTCACAGACAAGCTCTCGTTCCTCAACGTGAGCACCTACATCTCGGGTGCCTCAGGCATCCTCTTCCTGGTGGATCCCATGCAGCTTCCCCTCGTGAGGAAACGTCTGGGTCTTCCCACTTCGGAAGGCGAGTTCGCCGACATGGCGGACACCCTGAACTACATCTCGGAGATCATCCGCGACAAGAACAAGATGCGTCCCAAGGACGATATCGGGATCCCCCTCGCGGTGGTACTGACGAAGGTCGACCTGCTCATCAGGTCCGCCTCTGGATCGGAGGACGAGGACGCCCTCATCGGTCCCGAGTCCTCCCTGCACATACCCCGCGAGGAGGGAGTGACCGACGAGGTCAGCATAAACCAGATCAGCGCGGAGATCGAAGAATACCTCCGCCGCAACATCGGCCAGGAGTTCCTGGACGAGGTCAACCGTTATACAAGGCACAACTACTTCGCCGTATCGGCGATCGGAAGCGACCCAGAAGAGGGTAAGCTTATCAAAGGGGTCGTACCATACAGGGTTGAAGACCCTGTGATATGGTTCCTTAATTCTAACAAGAGGAGGAGATGGTTTTGAGCGAAGAACAGACCAAACTGATTAACGAAGAAGATGCTGCATCCGAAAAGAAGAAGGGCAGCGCCTCCGCCAAGAGAGTGAACAACTCCAAAGAACTCTATGCGAAGATCCAGGAAATCACAGCGGCGACCCAGAAGATTGTCGAGGAGACCAACGGTACCACGATGAGGTCCGTACAGGACCTCAAGAGTACCACAATGAAGTCCGTACAGGACCTCAAGGCGTCCACCGACGTGGTTGCCACGACGGTCATCGACATCAGGGACGAACTCACGAAGCTCTCGGACGAATTCATCATCCTCTCCAACCGCTTGGACGACATACAGGGTCCGGTGGATATCGAAGAGAGCGTCAGCACCCCCCAGCCCGCCGAGGCCGAACAGATCCAGGCCGGCGACCTGTCGAGGGATGCACTCGACAACTTCAAGAAACAGATCTCCGCGAGGGATGCGGAACTCAGCAACAAGAAGTTCTCCAACCTCATGGAGAGGATGTGTCTCATGAGGGAGGATTACGCCACCCTCACCAGGAACATCCGCAAGGATGTCAACTCCTTCACCGCCGCAGAGGTCCTCAGTTCCTTCGAGGCATACCTCATCGACATGGAGAACATGCTCTACGACGCAGGCATCGTCATCGGCCCCTACGGAAAGGACGGCGACCAGGTCGATGTGGCCCACCAGAGGATCGTCGGCATCGTCAACACGACCGACCCCTCCAAGAACGGCACCGTGGCGACCAGGCTCACGGACGGGTACGAATACAACGGACGTGCCCTCGTGAAAGAGAAAGTAAACGTTTATAAGGTAGCTGAACCAGCACCTAAGAAGTCAGAAGACGAGATCATGGAGATCCTCGGCTGAAATGGGACAGTGGTTAACAAATGAGCGAAGAATACAACATAGGCATCGACCTAGGTACCACCTATTCCTGCCTTGCTTACATAGACGACTCCGGCAATCCCGTGGTCGAGAAGAACTACGAGCAGGAGGACACTACCCCCTCCGTCATCCTTTTCAACGACGTGGGGGAGAGGATTGTCGGATCACCCGCCAAGGACATGTTCCTGATGTACAACAACGACAGGTTCATCCTCGACATCAAGAGGAAGATGGGTTCCGATTACTCCGTCAACATCGACGGGACCGTTCACACCCCTACCACCCTATCATCGATCATCCTCACGAAGCTCCTGAGGGATTTCGAATACGCCCACGGACTGGACAACAACAGCATCAAGAAGGCTGTCATCACCGTCCCCGCCTACTTCGGACAGGAGGAGAGGGAAGCCACTGTCAACGCAGGAAAGATCGCCGGATTGGATGAGGTCAACATCCTCAACGAGCCCACCGCCGCAGCCATCTGCTTCGGTTTCGGCAACAACGCCGAGGGCGATTCAAAGAAGGTCCTGGTATACGACCTGGGAGGAGGTACCTTCGATGTCACCATCCTCCAGATCGACGGGAAGACGTTCACGGCCATCGCCACCGACGGAGAGAGGCTTCTGGGAGGAAAGGACTGGGACGACGCGCTCAAGAGGATCCTCATCCCCAAGATAGCGGAGATGAGCGGCCTTACCGAAGAGGAGATCGAGGCTGACAGGGACATCATGGACAAACTCATCTTCGACTCCGAGGACCTCAAGAAAAGGCTCTCTACCTCCGAATCCACCAGAGGGGCCATGAGTATCGGCGGAAGGAGGGTGGTCTACACAGTCACCCGCGAGGAGTTCGAGGAGGCCACCAAGCCCCTGCTCGAGGAGACCATCAACAAGGTCAGCGAGGTCCTTGATTCCAAGAACCTCACCGTCGCGGACATCGATGCGTTCCTCCTGGTCGGGGGTTCGTCCAAGATGCCCCAGGTCAAGAACGCCATCGTCGAGAAGTTCCCCGGAGCGACCGTCAAGATCTATGACCCAGAGCAGTCGATCGCGAAAGGTGCGGCGGTATACAGCAGGTCCATCAACGTCCTGCACGACGCAGGCACCAAGCTCGAACAGCTCCCCGACAACGAGGCCCCCGCAGATGCAGCTGAGAAGTCCCAGATGCTCGACGAGATCGCCAAGGAGACCAAGGACGCCATCGTCGTCCACAACGTCCTCTCCAAATCCTTCGGTGTGAAGGTACAGGACGAGAGCGGAAACGAATACGTCTCCAACATCATCTTCAGGAACGAGACCCTGCCCATCGTGAACAGCAAGACCTACCGCCCCAGGGTGGACGGTCAGATCTCCATCGACGTCGAGATCTACGAGGACAACGCACGCAAGGTCAACGACGAGATGAGGACCGACCTCTCCGAGGCAAACCTCATCGGTTCGTTCTCGATGAAACTGCCCGAGGACGTCACCACGTCCACGCCCATCAAGATCCGCTTCACCGTCAACGACGAGGGACTGATCACGGCATACGTGGAGTGTCTCAACGAGCACACAGACTACCAGCTGAAGACCAAGATCACCATGTCCGACGAGGAGATCGCGAAATACCGCAGCATCGTCGAGGCAAGCAACAGCTGAAACCGATTAAGATCACAGGTCGGTTCGTCCGCCCCAACGGCAGACGGACCGTCCTCAATTTTTCTAAAACATCAGGATTTGTCTTCGAGCCTGCTCTCGCGGAGGGCTGCGAGGAGCTCCTCCCTCTCGACGCGGGTGATGTCCCTGTACCTTCCGGATTTCAGGTTACCGAGCTCGATGTTCATGATGCGTACCCTGACCAGTTTCACGACACCGTATCCGAAGTACTCACACATCCTGCGGATCTGACGGTTCAGACCCTGCTTGAGGATGATCCTGAATGTGAACTGGTCTATCTCCGTGACCTTGCATCTGCGGGTGACGACGTTCTCGTCAATCGGCACTCCGCCTGACATCCCGCGAACGAAATCCTTGGTGATCTCCCTGTCGACGGTGACGATGTATTCCTTCTCGTGACCGTAGCGGGAGCGCATGATCTTGTTCGCCAGGTCCCCGTCGTTGGTGAGCAGGAGGAGCCCTTCGGAATCCTTGTCGAGCCTCCCTATCGTGAAGATCCTGCGGGGGTAGTTGATGTAGTCGATGACGTTGTCCTTGTCCCCTGGGTCTGCGGTGCAGGTGAGTCCGCGGGGTTTGTTGAAGACGAGGATCACGGTACCGCCGGTGTCCTTGGAGATGGGCTTCCCGTCCACGCAGACCCTGTCGCCGGGAGATACCCTGTCCCCCAGGACCGCAGGTTTGCCGTTGAGGGTCACACGACCTTCCTCGATGAGCCTGTCGGCCGCCCTGCGGGATGCCACGCCGGCCTCTGCGATGAACTTGTTCAGACGGACTCCATCTCCTTCCATGGACTTGTCTATGCCGAGCCGATATAAAAACTAGAAGAAATCCATATCTAGGGACTTGGTTATTACCCCTCATGGGCCTATTCGGCAGGATAAGGGACGGCGGACCCGTCCTCAGGGAAATGGTAGCAGACCTCCACTGGGACATCGATGATCCCTTCATCTTCGCATCCCATCATTTCGACCTATATCCTGTGGGTAACGAAAGGCAGGCGCCTCCGAAAGAGGAAGTCGACAGGAAGGACCTGGGCAACGACTACTACAAACTCTTCGGCTACAGACTCTACACCAGCAAGATGACTCCCGGTTTCCAGCTCCATTCCCATTGGGGATATGAGACCATAACCCTCGTGCCTCAGGGGTACGTGGACCATTTCGACAGCCTAGGGAACCAGGGCAGATACGGTTACGGGGACATGCAGTGGATCACCGCCGGAGGCAGGTACCACCACTGCGAGATGTACCCCCTGGTCCACCAGGACAGGAAGAACCCCCAGCTGGTGACCCAGATAATGATCAACCTCCCGCTCAGCGAGAAGGACACCCCTCCGGAGGTGCACACGGTCTGGAAGGAGGACCTCACCGAGTTCGAGGAGAACGGTTGCAAATTCACGCTTCTGGCGGGCACCTTTGCGGGAAGGACCGCCACCGTACCCAGCAAGAGGTCCTGGGCCGCGAATCCCGCACACCACGTCACCATACTGCGTGTCCTCATGGCCCCTGGGACATCCTTCACCCTAGGAAAGACCGAGGCTGTCAACCGCAACATCTACCTGACCGAGGGCGGGGCCACCGTAGCGGGAAAGGCATACAAACCCTCCACCCGTCTCAAGCTGAAACCTGACTGCGAGGTGGAGATCGTCATGGGCGACACAGAGTCTGAAGTATGGCTCCTGGAAGGCGACCCGATCGGGGAGAAGCAGTCCCGCTGGGGACCCGTGATCCTGGGCACCGATGCGGAAGTCAGGAAGGCAGTCAACATCATCCGCCAGAAGGAGATGGATGAGTGGCAATGGGATTTCGTGAACCAGAAACAACCTCTGGGAACGGAACGTTTCTACAGGTCTGCCGACGGTTCCGAGAGCCGTCCCAACAGTAAGAACGAGGGCGAATGACCCAGCGCTGGTAAAATCGCTGATTTTTATACTGTTAATACAATACGGCCCATATGACAAGCAAAGTGCATGCGGCCCACATCCTCGTAAAGGACGAGAGGAAGGCCAACGAACTCAAGGCGAAGATCGATGCCGGAGACAACTTCGGCGAGATTGCCAAGAAGTGGTCCAGCTGCCCCTCCAAGAAGAAGGGCGGTGACCTAGGGTGGTTCGGAAAGGGAGATATGGTCCCCGAATTCGAGTCCGCCGCGTTCAACGCCAAGGCCGGCGATGTGGTCGTCTGCCACACCAAGTTCGGATGGCATGTCATCAAAGTCATCGAGACAAAGTGATTCACATGGGACTCTTCAACAGGAAGCAGAACAAGGAAGAGCCCAAGGAAAGGGAACCTGTCAAAGAACTTGACAAGAGCTACTACGTCAAAACCTCTCCCGCGGCCAAAACCGCGAACAAAGACAAACCGAAGGTGAAGAAAACGGCAACCGAAAAGAAACCCGCAGAGAAGAAAGAGGTAGCGAAGCCTGCAGCAGAGAAGAAGACCGCTGCAAAACCCGCTGCCAAAAAGACCGCAGCGAAGCCTGCAGCAGAGAAGAAGACCGCTGCAAAACCCGCAGAGAAGAAACCTGCCGCCACCAAACCTGCAGCCGAGAAGAAGACCGCAGCGAAGCCTGCTGCGGAGAAGAAGGCGGCAGCACCCAAGAAAGACAGCAAGACCTACCTGATCTCCCCCAACTCCGAGAAGAACAAATGGCAGGTCAAAGCCCACGGAGCCGAAAGGGTCCTGAAGTACTTCAACACCAAGAAAGAGGCCGAGGAATACGTCAAAGGACTCCAGGCCAACAACTCGAACGCCAAGGTTCACAAACAGAAAAAGGATGGAACCTTCCAGAAAAAGAAGTGAAAGGGCCTACTATCACATTTGATAGTACAAATGCCTAAATACTCCTTATAATAATGGTGACCTCATGAGGAAAGCACCCAGGACAGATTGTGCGATTGATGCTGCTATGTCCGTGATCGAAGGCAGGTGGAAGACAGTGATTATCTGTATCCTTGCCAAGAACGGTGCCCCCATGAGGTTCAACCAGCTCATCAGCAGGATCGACGGCATCTCACCGAGGATCTTCACCTTACAGCTGAAAGAGCTCGAATCCGACGGCATCATCTTCAGGAATGTCCGTTCTACCTCGCCTAAGTGCGTGGAATACTCCCTCACCGATAAGGGAAACAGCTTGCTCCCCATCCTCGCGCAGCTTGCTGAGTGGGGATTGCAGCACATGTTCCCCAACATGGTCGTCTTCGAAGGAGAGGCCGATTCCGAATCGGAGAAGGCCACTGTCTGATACTGTCTGCACCCTGTGGAGACTCATATCCCAGTAAACCTTATATACAATCCAACTATGGAGAGGATTGGTCTGACGGCCATAGCGGAGGGGTTCACCCGGTCCCATTTCGAACCCGGCAGTTAAGCCCTCCCGCGTAGATGTCGCGTACTGTGTTGCGCAAGTGCACGGGAAAGCATCCACGCTGTCAACCACTTCTTCACTTCTCTTGGTTGGGCAGAGCCATTGATTTCTCCCTGCCGTCAGCTTCACAGGAAACCGAGACCTTCAAGGAGGAACTTGGTACCGATTAGAATAAGGATCGTACCGCCGAGGAGTTCCGCCTTATTGCCGAACTTGTCACCGATCATCCCTCCGAGATACACGCCGACCATCGATATGGCCATGGTGATTACACCTATGGCCGTAGCGGGGACGAATATCTCCCCGGTCTCCATGGCCAGGGAAATACCCACTGCGAGCGCATCTATACTCGTGGCTACAGCAAGTAAAAACATTATCCCCACACCCAGATTGCCGTCGAGCTCCTCGTCCCCTCCGGCCAATGCCTCCTTGATCATATTGGCACCGATGAGGAGGAGCAGGATGAAAGCCACCCAATGGGTGTAGTCCGAGATGTAATCGTAGAATGCCTGACCGAGATAGAATCCGATCAACGGCATGAGTGCCTGGAAGACCCCGAACCAGAGACCCACGAGGAGCGCCTGCGGGAACCTCACCTTGCCTATTGCTAGGCCTTTGCAAAGGGACACGGCGAAGGCATCCATCGCAAGACCGACGGCAATCAGGATGATGGTTAGGGGATCCACATCCCGGAAAAGAGGTATCGGTATATAGCGTCAACCCACTGAATGCGATACGAGAAGGGTCCGCGGGCCGGAGCCCGCGAGAATGTAGGTCCCGGGCGCATGGGCCCGGGTAAGTGATTTGTCTTTACAACTCAGAGACCGTAGTTCTTGAGGTTGTAGTTGGGGACGTGTCCGTTGTATTCCTTGTGGCACATCTCCGCGAACTTGTCGGTCTCGGTAGGCAGGGCCTCGATCTTCTTCTGGCAGTCGTCAAGGGTCTCCTTCTGCTTGACGGTGAGGAGGAGTTCCTTCTTGTCGTATCCGCGGTTGATGATCTCGATTGCCTTGAGTGCGGCAGCCCTGGTCCTGGTGTAGTAGTCGTCGGCGTTCGCCATCATGGCCTGTCCGATCTCGTATGCGTGGTCGTATGCGAGGATGTAGGACTCTGCGGACCTGGTGAAGTCGGCGGTCCTGTAGAGGTCACGGAGGGTCTTGGCGTTGCCGGTCTCGATTGCGGTGTTCATCAGAGCGCACTCGTATCCGAGGGATCCGAGCCAGCACTGGACAGAGGTTCCACCGAACTCGGGGTGATACTCGACGGACTCGTTGGACCAGCAGTCGCAGATCTGAGCGGGGAGGTTACCCATCAGGTCGCAGTGTGCGCACTGACAGTTCTTTCCTTCCTGGGTGGTGGGGTTTCCTGCAATTGCTTTGCAGATGGGTCCCTCGTAACCGCAGTCCTTGTCGGGTCCGGATGCGCCGCACTCCCAGGCAACCAGGGTCCTTCCGGCAGAGATTGCACGGGTGATTGCGGAGAAGGTCTTCTGGACATCGAGGTCCACAAGTCCTCCGGCCATGAACATTGCGACGTTCGCACCGGAACAGTCGGTGTCTCCTCCGGGAACGGTCCTGTTCCTCTTGGCGACGTCAACCATCTCGGTCCAGACGTATTCCATGTCGATGGATCCAAGGTATCCGACACCGTACAGGAATGCGACGATGTCTCCCTGGGTGACTGCGAAGTCAGCGAACTCTTTTCCACCGACGGACTCGACGGAAAGGTTGTCTGCACCGTTCTCACAGGCGATGTCGCAGCACTGGAAGAACAGCTCGGGGTAGGAGTGCTCGGTCTCCTGGCCGACCCTGAGTCCGAGGTCGTGCTCACGCTGGTCGGGGATGGTGTGCCTTACACCGCAGGCGAGGCCGTATTCCTCGTGGAACTTCTCGCAGACCTCTTTCTGGCCGGCGACGACGGGTGCGGAGAGTTTCTCCTGGTTCATCTGGGAGACCCACTCAGTCTCAAGGTGGACTGCAGGGAATCCAGCGGTGATTGCCCTGTTGAGACAATCGGTGGAGATGTAGTCGACGTACTCTTTGCGGAGTTTTGCGGCGTCTTTCTCGGTTCCGGGCCTGGGAGCGTAGTTGATCTCAGGGATGACGTATCCGGCTCCGATCTTGAGGTCGAATCCTTCGGTGACAGGGTGTAATGCGGTTCCCATGACCATTTCGTCAGCAGACTTGTAGGCCATGCTCTTGTATTTGATAGAAGTCATGTTCAAGCACCTCCAACGATGGAGTCCCACTCCTCGTTGATCCTCTTCCAGTCGTATCCCTCGAGCAGTTTCTGTGCGATGGGGGCGGTGTGGTTTGCTTTGTCGGAGTGGATACCGAGCTCGTAGGAAGTTGCGTACTCCCTGTTGACTGCACCTCCGCATCCCATGAGGGGGATGTTGAGTCCGGCTTCCTTGATGAGTTTTGCCTCAGCGGGGAATGCGGACATGGTGGTGGTCATGAGTGCGGTTCCGGAAATGAAGAGGGGCTTGATCTCCTTCACTTTGTCGACTGCGACGGTGACAGGGACGTCACGTCCGAGGTCGATGACATTGTATCCGGCTGCCTTCATCATAGCGGCAGCGATGTTCTTTCCGATGTCGTGGGGGTCTCCCTCTGCTGCGTGCATGATAACATCAGCTTTGGTCTCACGGGCTCCACCCATGGACTTCTCTGCGAGTTTGATACCTACTTCCATGACCTTGGCTGCTACCATCATGTCAGGGAGATAGTAAACGTGGTCAGCGTAGAGCTTTCCGACTGCGTCGATTCCGGGAACAAGTCCGCCGTTGATAACGTCGGCGGCTGCATATTTGCCCATGGCGGCCATCATTGCGGGTGCGATGTCCTTGACTTTCTTGAAAAGAACGCACTCGGCAACAGCCCTCATAAGGGGATCGTCGGGGAGCATCTTCTCGGCTGCGGACTCAGGGGTCTCTACAACCTGTGTTTTGACATCATAACGGGTGAGGATTTTTGAGAAATCCACCTTGCTGTAGTCAATCATTTGTTTTCCTCCAAATCGGAACGAATTCCGATGAGTTCTACATTGAGTGTACCTATATAATCTATTGGACGAATGATAGATTAAAATTAAATATGTAAAATTAAAAAACCTCTAACACTATTGTGGTTATATGCCTTTTGGACCTTACTATATTCGTATTTTGTTTAAATAAAAAATAGGCAAGTTATAGACTTATTTAAGTTTACTTAAACCCCGTTGATTCAATGTCTGGCTACACCTTATGGCTAAATGTTCCATCCAATCCAACTTCCACGCCTATTTTCCGGACTCCTCTGGGGAGAAAATGATGGATGGATGCTTAATCTACTGAAGACCGAAAATAAAAATTTCAACCCCTATTTTTACCGTATTACCTATACAAAATAAGAGAAAGTCGGCAAAATAATAAGGCTCGGTTTTTAGCTGGATTCTCAGCGATTGGCACCGTCGAAAACAATCCCACTGAACAATACACAAAAACCTTCCATCAGTTCCGAGAGGAAACTGTGATAATGAATCGAATTGGCATAATATGTGCCGGCACGGCAGAAACAAGTTAAACGGACCCGTCCCCGAAAGGGGGCGGTGTCCAATTTTAGAGTTTGAAAAGACTTCTCGGAGGAATCACATAACGTCTCCCCAAGGCTCCTGCTTCCCGTCAAGGAATCTGATAATGGTCTCCTCGTCGGTAGTGTTGCAGATGACCTCGGTGGCGTCGTTGCCTTTAACGTCGTACTGGATCAAGGCGCCTTTCGCCATATAGCCGTTGATCTCCCTTTCGATGGCCGAGAAGTAGGTGCTGACCACACAGAACTCGGTGAGCATCCCCGCCAGGAGGATACAGTCTATCCCCCTGTCCTTGAGTTCCTTCTCCAAGACGGTCTGTTTGAAGCAACTCATGTGTTCCTTGTGGACGATGATGTCGGTAGGAGCGGTCTCGATACCCTCGAGCCATTCGTCACCGTCATTCTTTCCGTAGGGAACATGGGAGGGACCGTCATAATGGATGAAGAAGACAGGCATGTTCCTCTCCCTGAATATCTTTGCGAAACGGTTGATTCCGGCGATGGCAGCGGAGCTCCGCTCCTCCCACTCCGGAATCGGCAGGGTGAATTTGCGCTGGGGATCGACGACCACCATGGCCATCTTACTTCCCCATATCTTGTCTCTGAACATGTGGGAGTAATAATCCAAATCGGATATATACACTCCCACGGAATTCCGCGACAGAAAATAGCGCGATTTCATCATCCCTGTCTTTTGTCCATACCCTCTGGAACATCTGTGCTGTCAATTTTACAGATTGTCAAATCCGTTAGGGATTTTGTTTTATACTGAGGAATTGATGGTGGAACTGGACTCGGGATCAGGGAACAGACATATTCTTTTCTCGAGTCCGCCTTCTTCGCAAATCATTATCAGTTGTAGCGACATTATGTATCGATGGACGACACCGTTGCAAGGATAGACGATGCGAAGGAACTCGTGAAAAGATTCTGCGAGAATCGCGACTGGGACCGTTTCCACAATCCCAAGGACCTCGCCATAGGCATCTCCACCGAAGCCGGTGAACTGCTGGAAAGGTTCCGCTTCAAGACCCCTGAACAGTGCTCGGAACTGCTATCCGATCCTGCGCTCTCGGAGGGGGTCCGCGAGGAACTGGCAGACGTGTTCTACTTCGTCCTGAGATTTGCCCAGATGAACGACATCGACCTCTACTCCGCCCTTGAGGACAAGATCGCCAAGAACGGGGAGAAGTACCCTGTGGAAAAAAGCAGAGGCAACCACAGGAAATACGACGAACTGTCCTGATCATTACCCGTGTAAGGGGAATCACTGGCAAAATGATACAGGTACCCCGTCCGCAGCCGTTCCAGCTGCGGTCCCGGGGAAGGCCTGAAAAGGTTTATTGGGGAAGTTCCTCGGATCATCCTTCCACGGATTCGATGTCCTCGCTCTGGTCGATGCTGAGGTCGAAGTCCTGGAACCTGTCGGAATCGGGCGTGATCATGACGAAGTCGGTGAGCTTGTTGAACTCCGCCTTGGCGTCGGTGACCGTGAGGTTCAACACGTGTCCGCCGAACTGCCTGTCATCGGATATGAAATGCAGATGCCATCCGGGGGTGTTGACCTTGTCCATATAGGCGGGGCAGTAAAGTGCCACGACGGTGCCGGTCATGTCGGAGACAGTCCATTCCCTCTGGTCGGTGGCGAGCACGTCAACGAGGGGCTTGTAGGGCTCGGTCTGGGCGAGTTCGCTGCGGACGGTGATGCTGGGGAAGGTCGCATGGATGGTCGCGAAGTACATCGAGTTGGGTGCCTCGGAAATCTTGGAGGTCAGTGCGGACTGCATGGTAGCCAGACTCGTGGAGGATACGGTAGCGGCGAGATCGACCGTCATCTTCGCCACATTGGCGAAGGGGACCTTCTCGGAATCCTGCACCACGGTCACCACACAAGAATCTCCGGCTCCGACTCCCGCACGGTAGACGACACCGTCGAGCATGATGAGTTCGCCGTTCAGGCCGTCGAAGGTACCGATGCCCACGCTGCCGTGTTTCTTGAGTTCGCTGATCGGGACAGAGCCGTCGTAGTCACCGAACATGAGTCCCTGCAGCAGGGAAACCTGATAGAGCGTGTCAGAATCTGAATCGCCGCTGTCCGAGAAAACCCAAAATGAGCCTGCGATACCCGCGGATAGGAGTACCGCGACAATAACTATGGCAGATGCCTGTTTGTCCATGCATCCGTATTGTGGCTCATATAAATTAGTATTGTCTGCGGAAATGCAATAAGGCGACCTGGAATCACATTGACCTATATGGATGCCTGAAGGAGTACAGGGGCCCGCTGTTGTCTATTCAGCATAGGGGCCGTTTTTATCTGGAATAGTGCTTGTTCATTCATGCATCTGTCTGTCGAAATCCATGAAGAATGTGACGATATGGAACTGGCGAAAATCCTCTTGCCTGTACAAGCTACATTCTGGGACTTAGAACAGTATATCGGCAGAATTTTTGGATGGGAAGATCATTCGGAATTCTATTTCCGTTTGGACTGCTTGGATTCCCCAATTTCCTACCCGGATAAACCCGGAACTTACGATGCCACTATGGTATTCCTGATTCCATATCAGATACAGGTCATTCAATATCAGCACGGTTCGTGGAATTTGTCGATTTCCATAGAGCTCTTGGTATTCGATGAAACCACACCACAGATACTGTCGCTGTACCCATTCATGCTTCCAGAACATGAGAGCTGGGCTGAATTGCAACATGATATGGAAGTCAAGAAGAACAAAATACAACTCAAACGTACGGTGATTGGCAAATACCGTAAGAACAGTATCAAAGATGCGCAGAACAGGATATCATCATACCGCCCCAATGTTCGCAACCCCGCTGTCATAACTATGGAGAAGTATGATTGCATCGCAGCCCCCTGTCTGATGGAGACAACAAACGATCTCTACTACGATGTTTATCACAGATGCGTCCTGGAACTCGAATCCGGCAGAGTCGATAATCTTTCCATCGACGCTTTGATGGATGAACCGGATCGTTACGTCTTATTCAAAGGGGCCAAAGATACATTCTTAAAAGAACCCCTAGACCTCGAAGAGCTGGCCGAAATGCTAGTAGATGAGGGGAGGATATCGGAAGATGGTAGGGAAATTCTCCCTGCAGTATTCCGTGAAGGTCCGATCGCGTTCCTAAGATATCTGATAGATTCTGATCTCTTAGACGATTTCTTCGAGTACCTATATGGGTTGGATGAGAATAGCATGTTCGATTCGATAGGAATTGGTGGAGCGTACATGGATTTGGACGGTGCGTTCTACCATGACTACTGCAAGCTCTGTACTGGAATGAAAAATGGGAAGCCGTTCTTCGAGGAATATGAAAAGTCATACGTCGAATATGTCGGAAATGCCATGATTTCTGACCTCGACAAAGAATTGTACATGGACATGTCAAACGGGAAGATGTGTGCAGTCGATCCTGCGACCGATGCACTCTATGAGGAAGTCAAAAAAGACCCGTTCAGATTCATAGGCCTCCGTTATCCTGTGGCGGAATCAGACCTGCGCGATAGTCTAATTTGGAGGCTCTCGATCTCGCTTGATGAGAATTTAAAGAGCGAGACAGACCGTATAGGTTCACGTGTGTGTGAAATGATAGGAGAAAGGACTCCAATCAGCGAGATTATGGCTGGGAAAGACATAATCTGATGCTT
The DNA here is from genome assembly GCA_946545675.1 of uncultured Thermoplasmata archaeon. Lineage (GTDB taxonomy): Archaea > Thermoplasmatota > Thermoplasmata > Methanomassiliicoccales > Methanomethylophilaceae > Methanomethylophilus. Next base: position 18,231 of record CAMNNR010000006.1, read on the forward strand.
TAATTCACTAGAAAATGTCACGCAAGAATCACCACATGGTTGGAAACCGGCTACTCCGCTCCGATAAACGGTACTCTGACCTGAAAGAAAAACAGAAGGAAAGGATAGCCCAGTGGATGTACGCAGAATTCAAGGAGTATACTCTTTCCAACAGGTGCATCCCTGGAGAGTAGGGAGAATTCCTCATAGCTTGACTTGGACATCATGACTTTTCGAATTCGTCGATTTCCCACAATCCTCTGATTTGTCCGAAGTTGCCATCCGGGAGTCATTGGACAGTTGGCTGTTTTTCACATCGATCCGTTACAATTTGCCCCCGAACACCTCGGAAAACATGCGAAATTTATCCGTTTCCGGATGATTTAGGTCCGAAATTGCTGTTATCCTGTAACCGATTCATGCACATTTTTCGGATTTTCACACAACTGTCCATTGACCCCGGACCCCCGAATCTATACTTTCGGACACATCCAATAACTGTCCATTGACGGTAGCCAGCATTTCCGCAAAATTTGGTTTTCCGTCAAAATCCTACAGATGCATCACAACCTCCATTCAGGTATTGGTCTGCGGTAGATGGCGTCCCCTTTCACCTCCACAGGCCCGTGTTCATCCAGTTTTTGCAGCACCTCCTTAACCCTGGGGATGCATCCGAATACGTTGGATTCGTGTTCCCTGCGTTCTCCGCTGTCGAATTCCACCGTGAGTTTCCATTCCTTCAGGTCCTCACATATGGTCCTGTAGGCTGGCTTGACCCCCACATCCGTAATCTTCCCGTCGACCTTCTTCTGCACCACATCCGGAACCATCTCCCACCTCACCACTGACACGATTAGCTGCGAGATCAACCCCACCAACAATGCTCCCCGTTCCGAGGCTGTACTCCAAACACGCAGGGGTTTCAGGCTAACAACACTCTTGAGCGACGAGATCAGATGTTCCACCGCCACCCTGTGGCGGTAGATCTCTAAGACCTATTTCGGATTGAGATTGCGGGAGGAGCCTAACTTGAACCAGCCTCCCGTGACAGCTATCTTTTTCTCCGCCTCTTTCTCGAAATCGATATCCAGCCAGGGGTCGAGAGTCACCTTAAGCTCATATTTCACGATCTTCATCTTCACATATCCGTTCTTCCTGAAAGAGACGAGATCGGACACATCGCCGTTTTCGATGGCTTCTCTGGCTATCCTCGCTTCTTCCCTCTCCTTCATGGCCTCGCGTTCCGAGGCCATGATCTCCGATATGAGCGTATCGACGGAAAAGAACAGGTAATTGGTACGTTCCGACGAATCGAAAGTACTCCTGATGCATGCTACTCCATATCCGACATACTCCGCTTCCGATATCCTCTCGCGTATGATCCTCTCGTCGGATTGGTTGAGTCCCAATCTGGTTATGTATTCGAAACCTTGGGTACGGATATCATCGAGTATCTGTTTCGAGGATCCGCCGTTATCCATGATAATGGTGGATCCCTGCTTCAGCAGGAACATCAGCTGTGGGATGAAGTCCGAGAACTGCTGCGGATCGTTATAGTTCCCCGGGTACAGTTCCACCATGACAGGAAGCCCAGACTGAACCAGCTGTGCCACCATGAACTGATCTTGCAGCTGTACGGTCCCTCCTCCCTCCCCGTACCGTACGTTCTCACCTGCAGTGCCGGCTCTTTCTATGTGGGATCCGTCAACATACACATCGGTATTGAGGTCGGGATAGGCAGTGTGCAGCACGGTGTTGAGATACATCGTGATGTCCTCGAAGTACTCGTCCATTATGGCAAGAGCCCTCTCGTAGGTTTTCCTGGATATCTTGAATCCGTGGGTTACGGTCTCCATCATAGTACTGTTCACGTTACATCGGTCGCTCCATTCGTTCATGGAACTGTTTCCCCGAAGATGCATGATACAGATGCTTTCCGTCACATATCCCAACGGGATCCCCCGCTCTTTGAAACGGTCCAAGAATCTATACAGGTCCAAAAACCGCATCACGGTCCGGACCATCTGTGCGGTCCCATAGGATATCGATATATTGTCGGCCGACGTAGGCTTCGCTGCCTCTAAGGTGGTTTGGTGGTACATGCCGCCGAAGAGGCACTTTCTTCGAAATAATATTGCCCAAAAAGATCGCAATTTATGCGCATACCCGGTTTTCAGAATTGCTTGATGTCCAACTCAAG
>CAMNNR010000007.1 GCA_946545675.1 uncultured Thermoplasmata archaeon
CCAAGAAGTTCACCGTGGGTTCGAGCGTGGAAATCGGCGGGCACAGCGACGTGAAGGACAAGGGGGACGGACAGTTCAACCTCTCCGACACCCGCGGTGTGGAGGAGGTCAGGGACGCCCTCCTGAGCATGGGGCTTCAGCCCGTGTTCAACGATTACGTGAGGTCCGATTGATGGACATCGTCGCGGTCACGGACAGGAAGCAATCGGTCAGACTGTTTCTCGAGCAGATCGAGAGGATAGCGGCGGGAAGACCTGATATGATCGTCCTCCGCGAGAAAGACCTGTCGAAGGGAGATTACAAAAGACTGGCGGTTTCCGTCATGGAGATCTGTTCGCGGCACGGAGTCGAATTCTGCATAAACACCCATGCGGACATCGCTGCCGAACTTGGAGCAGGAACAGTATGGATTCCCTATCCCGAGTTCATCGGAAACGGAAGACCCAGAATAGGTAAAGTGGGCGTTTCCGTGCACTCCGTCGAAGAGGCATCGAACGCAGTATCCGAAGGGGCCGACTTCCTCGTTTACGGCAATGTATTCACGACATCCTGCAAACCCGGCAAACCCGCAGCGGGATTCTCCGTTCTGGACACCATCGCGGAAAGGACCGATGTCCCAGTATATGCGATAGGCGGCATCGACAAAGACAACGCAACGCTGATGAAAGGTCACGGCCAGAAAGGGATCTGCTTGATGTCGGGATTCATGACCTCCGACGATCCGGCAGCACTAATCGAAGAACTCAGGATCAGTACATCTTGAGTTCGCCTGTGATCTTGTCGAGCTTCTCCTGCTTCTCGGGTCCGATTCCCAGACACGTGTATGTACCGGGTTCCACCTCGGTCCTTCCCGCGTCGCAGACGATGGAACAGGTTATCCCCTGTGCCTCCGCGATGGCCTTGAACTCGAAGAGGTCCTTCTGGGAATCCACCTTGAGGACGGAGACCTTCTGTCCCGCGGAATTCCAGGAGGAGAATTCCGAGGGGTGCTTCTTCTGGGCCGCGAGCGCACAGGAGACGGCAGCGTGACAGGCCTGCGCTGCGGCCTTGCCTTTGGACATCTTGAGGTCGTTCCTCACGAGTACCACCACTTTGTACTCCGAATCGCGGTCGAAGATTGACATGAGTGTCCGATTGCAGGAGGTATATATAAGGTGGTCACCCGGCCTCCCGCCAACACTTTAAAATGATAGCACTTTACGAGGTCCATGTTCGGACGCCAGAAAGAGCCCAGGTCCCCCGAGGAGCTGGTCCGCCGCGGTGACGAGTTCCGTATCGGCGAGAAGGAGGAACAGTCCTTCGAGCAGGCACTCGCGTACTACCGCAAGGCGGCTTCCAAAGGCAGTCCGTATGCGATGTACCTCGTCGGAACCATGTATGAAGCGGGACACGGCGTCACCCAGAGTTACAAGGAGGCGGCCAAATGGTACGAGAAATCCATGCTCGCGGGATGCATCGACGGTGTCTGTTCCTGGGCGTTCATGGAGGAAACAGGTCTCGGTACGAAAAGATCCCGTGCCCTGGCCATAGAACATTATACTACCGCTTCGCAAGCGGGCAATCACCGTGCCACCAACAACCTCGGTCTCATCTACAAGGACAAACAGGGTTCGGAGCACAGCGACCATGCGGCCGTGGTCCTCTTCCAGAAGGGAAACATGGATCAGCACTACCCCTGTCAGGCCAACCTCGCCAGTATGTACGAGAAGGGCCTGGATGTGAAACGTTCCTGCGACATAGCCGCCAACATTTTCAAAAAGGCCGCAAGACAGGGAAGCGTCTTTGCCAAGCGTTCCCTCGCGGAGATGTACAGTTTCGGTCTCGGAGTACCGCAGTCAGAGACCATCTCCCACCACCTCTACCTCGAAGGTGCCAGATGGGGGGATCCAGTATGCATCGCGACACTGAAGGGGCAGGATGCCGAGGACATCCGTTACACCTATGCTCCCGAGAAAGCCACCACCCCCATGGAGCAGCTGGCTCTCGGACTCAGATTCCTGGACGGCGAGAGCGTGGGTCTATCGGTCCCCTCTGCACTGTATTGGATCGAGAGTGCTGCAAAAGCGGGCAGCACCACCGCCATGTTCGCTCTGGGTCAGATGTACGAGAACGGTTACGGGGTGGAGAAATCCCTCAATGTCGCCGTGAAATGGTACAAATGGGGGTCCGAGAAAGGAAGCGGAGTGTGTGCATACAACCTAGCCTTCCTGTACGAGAACAGTTCCATGGACGATGCCATGGAGAATGCGTTCTCGCTCTACAGGCAGGCCGTCGAATCGGAGTGCGACGAGGACATAAAATCTGATGCTTTCTATGCTCTGGGTCTTCTCTATCTTGACGGCAAGGGAACGGAACAGTCCCCTGTCAAAGCCCTAGAATGCATGCAGGGATCCGCCGATCTCGGCAATGCCGGGGCACAGTTCATGACCGGCAGGATGTATCTCGAAGGGGTGGGTGCACCATCCTCCGAGGACCTCGCTGTCAAATACCTCCGGATGGCTGCCGAACAGGGCGACGAGCGTGCCAAGGAACTGCTTCTGAACCTCTGAAGGAACATTTTAATCCGATTCGGCCTATGTGACATCATGGCATTGGTAAACATCGTGTACGTCCATTCCGGCGACCCCGTAGCACCCGAGGGAGCCGAGATCAGGCACAGCACCGTCGACTCCATGGTCGAGTATTTAGAGAGGCTCGTCTTCGAGATGAAGTTTGCCGGCGTCGGCACCGATTTCAAATCCGAGCACAAGGACGGCGTCAAGAACGATATCATCATCAACGACCGCACCGTGGCGGAGATCCTAGACGGACTCCAGATCATGAAGCCCGAACTCGACTCCGAAGGAAGGCCGGCATCCATCGTGACCTTCGAGAGGGCTCCCGACGACTGGAACCAGGACATCATCGAGGACATCCCCGACCTCCTGCTGAAGAACGCCCTATCAAAGGCATTCGCGGATGCGGACAAACTCCGCATCAAAGAACTGCTGAACAACAGCTGAAACCCAATCCCGGGCTGTCCGCTGCGACAGCCTTTACTTTATAACACGTTACGTAGAAAATTCCAGCAGTACCCTTTAAAAACATAAGGGGATGAACCCCTTATGTTTGAGATCCTCAGAAGGGACGGCATGGCACGTCTCGGTAAATTCACCACCACCTCCGGACGCACCGTAGAGACCCCCACCCTTCTCCCCGTAATCAACCCCAAGATCAAGACGGTCACCCCCCGCGAACTCTACGAGGAGTTCGGATTCGGTGCCCTCATCACCAACTCCTACATCATCAAGAACAACCCCGACCTCAACAAGGAGGCTACCGAGAAAGGTCTTCACGAGATGCTGGACTTCCCCGGTGTCATCATGACCGACTCCGGGACCTTCCAGAGCCACATGTACGGCGAGGTCGAGATGACCAACAAGGAGATCGTGGAGTTCCAGAAGGCCATCGGCACCGATATCGGTACCGTGCTGGACATCTTCACCGAACCCTTCTGGACCGAGCAACAGACTGCGGATTCCATCGTGGAGACCCTCAAGAGGACCGAGGAAGCCGTATCTCTCAAAGGAGAGATGATGATCAACGGTGTCGTGCAGGGATCCATCTACCCGAACCTCAGGAAGGACTGTGCGGAGAAGATGGCTCACATGGACATCGACGTACATCCCATAGGCGGAGTGGTCCCCCTCATGGAGCAGTACCGCTACGCAGAGCTTGTGGATGTCATCATGAGCTCCAAGATGGGTCTCAACCCCAACCGTCCCGTCCACCTGTTCGGTGCCGGACACCCGATGATCCTCGCCTTCGCGACACTCATGGGATGCGACCTCTTCGACTCCGCATCTTACGCTAAATTCGCCAAGGACGACAGGATGATGTTCATCGACGGTTCCTTCAGACTCGCCGAGATGCAGTCCCTCGACTGCGACTGCCCCGCCTGCCGCGGAATCACCCTCGAGGCCCTCAGGAAGACCACCAAGAACGAGAGGATCAAGATACTCGCAAGGCACAACCTCTACGCCATCAAGAATGAGCTGGCACTTGTCAAGAGGTACATGCGCGAGGGTCGCCTTTGGGAGCTTGCCGAGCTCAGGTGCAGGGCTCACCCCGCCATGCTCGACGGTCTCAGGAGGCTCAGGGACTACCAGGAATTCATGGAGAAGTTCGACCCCGTTTCCAGGGACGGAGCGGTGTTCTACACCGGTATCGAGACCCGCGGCAGGCCCATCTTCAAGAGGTACGCCGACAGGATCATGGAGCGCTACGTCCCCCCTACCAAGAAGGCGGCGCTCTTCTACGGCAGACAGAACAAGCCCTACAGCAGGCACTTCGTCGAGGAGTTCGCCAACGCCAGGAGGCAGGGTTACACGCCCATCATCATCAGCCCCTGGGGACCAGTTCCCGCTGAACTCGACGAGATGTATCCCCTCGCCCAGTCCCTCTTCCCCGAGATCGAGGACACCGATACCACCGATGAGAGCGAGAACCTGACCCTCGACTTCCTCGAGACCTTCTTCGAGGAGACCGTGACCGGCACTGAACTCGAGACCGTTGAGGGAGAGGACGTTCCCGAGGAGGAACTCGACATCCAGAGGGCGAAAGCGGTCTGCAGGTACCAGTTCGGACTGGAAGCCACCGATGCCCTGTTCCGCGGAACCATCGAACTCAGGAAGAGCAGGAAGACCGGAAAGATCAGGAACGTCATCTCCGACGGAGAGCATGTGCTCTCCATGAGGGCGGGAGACGGATTCTACACCCTCAGGTTGGAAGGTGCACAGAGGATTGTCAAAGCGGTCCCCGCACCCCACATGAGGATGGAGGTCGCAGACGAATCCGTTCCCTTCGTCGCCAAAGGAAGGAACGCCATGTGCCAGTTCACCACCAAATGCGACGAGAACCTGGTCCCCATGGACGAGGTCATCGTGGTCGACAAGGACGACACCCCCGTTGCGACCGGCAGGATGCTCCTGGTGGCGAACGAGATCTTCAACATGAAGAAGGGTATCGCCGTCAAGATACGTTCAGGCAACGACGAAGAGTGAACGAATGGAAGAGATAGACATACTCAACGCCATCCACGGTGCGCTGAATTCCACTGCAATGGATTATCTGGCACTGGCGTTCGAGTATGTCTTCAAGATCGGGATAATCTGGATCGTCATCGGCTTGCTCCTGATGAGGAACCCCTGCGACAGGAAGTTCGGGGCCACGCTCATATTCGCGATGATCCTGGAATTCATCATCGTCTACTGCCTGAAGTTCGCGGTTGACCGCCCCAGGCCCTTCGTGACGTACGAGATCGATGCGCTAATCAACGCCTTCAACAGCACCTCGTTCCCGTCGGGCCATACCGCACAGCTCTTCTGCGCTGCGACAGTCATTGGCATTTTCCGCAGGAAATACGCCGCCCCGATGTTCATTCTGGCCATCATGGTGGCCGTTTCCAGGATGTATCTCTATGCCCACTACCCCACCGATGTCCTCGCAGGTGCGGTGATCGGTATTGTAGTGGCATTTGTCACCATAGAATACATCATGAGATCGGGACGCATAACGGTCTTCGTGAAGATCCGGAACGGGGACGAAGAATCAGATTGATTTTCCCATCCCATATGCTTTCTCGAGGAATCCGGTATCCTCGATCCTCTTGTCCACAGGCAATCCTGTGGCACATAATGTCCCTGCTATCCTGGTGCCGGGGAGACAGTCGACCCATCCCTGTACACCCTTCAGAGTGCCTTCGATGGCAGTCTCAGACTCGTCCGCACAGGTGACCAGGAGATAGACGTCTTTAATACTGTAATCCGAGACGTAGATGGGATTGCAGCGGTCGATGAGAACCTTCATCTGTCCGCTCATCGAGTAATAGTAAACGGGAGTCGCCCATACCACGATATCGGAGGTACGGATTTTCTCCACGATCGCGGTAGCGGAATCGTTGATGATGCACCTCTTGGTGTTCTGGCACATCACACAGCCCTTGCAGAACTGTATCTTCTTCCCCTTGAGGGAGACGAACTCCACATCGTGCCCCGCTTCCCTTGCGCCCTCGGCGAAACTCGTTGCCAGTTTCTCCGAGAAACTGCCTCCGCGGAGACTGGTGGAGATCACCAGCACGCGGGACATCAGTCATCCTCCTCGGAGAAATGGGAGGTGACCAGGCCTGCGGATTCCTCCGCGGCCTTGATGCATGCCAGCAGATCGTCCGCGGTGTTCCTGAGGGTCCCCGCGCTATCCGCCTGCATGCGGTAGAAGATGATGTTGCCCTCGAGCCTCGCCTCGACGTATCCCCCGTTCTCGGGGGACACGGCCGAGAGGACGGCCTCGGCCGTCCGCCCGTCCTTGTAATCGAAGGTGAGCTCAAGGGTGAGCAAACGCTTCACTTCCTCTGGTTGAGTATGTAGTCCGCGATGGCCTTTCCGACTTCCGCGGTCTTCAGCTTTCCGCCGAGGTCAGGGGTGGTCTTCTGGTTGTCCAGGCAGTACCTGACCGCGTCGTGCAGCATCTTACCCTCCTCGGGGTAGCCCTGGTTCTCCAGGAGCATCTGTGCCGCGAGCACGGCGGCGATGGGGTTGGCCTTGCCCTGTCCAGCTATGTCGGGTGCGGAACCGTGGATGGGCTCGAACATACTGACGCCTTCGGGGTTGATGTTACCGCTGCCGCCCATTCCGAGTCCTCCCTGGAGCTGTGCTCCCAAGTCTGTGAGGATGTCTCCGAAGAGGTTGGGGGTGGCGACGGTACCGAAGGTCTCGGGACGCACGATCATTGCCATGGACATGGCATCGACGAACATGAACTCAAGCTGGAGACCGTACTCGTCGGCCTTCTGCTGGAAGATCTCCCTCTGCATCCCGTAGTTGTTGGTGATGACGTTGGCCTTGTCCACCAGGGTGACCTTCTCGTCTCCCCTGGCCTTGGCGTACCTCATGGTGTAGTCGGCCCAGCGGGTGATTCCCTTGCGGGACACGAGACCGATCTCGATGGAGTAATCATCGTCAGCGGTGGGGTGGGCATTGACCTTGAAATCCATGTTGTACGATTCCCTCTTCACGCCGAGCTCCACGTCATAGGAACCGTCGGCGTTCTTCTTGTCGGAGTAGGAGGGACCGAACCTCTTCCCGAGACCCATGTAGAAGTCCTCGGTGTTCTCCCTGAGGAAGTGGATGTCGAATTCCGCCTCCCTCTTGAGGGGGACCAGGGGGAACCAGGAGGTCACGGGCCTGAGGTTGATGTACTGGTCGAAGACCGCCCTCATCTTGAGTAGGATTCCGCCTTCCAGCACACCGGGCTTGACACGGGGGTCGCCGATGGCACCGAAGTAGATGGCATCCTTCTTCTTCAGGGCGTCGATGTCGGCGTCGGTGAGGAGCTCGCCGGTCCTGAGATACCTGTCGGAACCGATGTCGAAGTGCTCTCCGTCGTACTGGAACGAGGAGATCTGGGACACTGCGTCGAGGACGTCCATTCCTGCTGCGATTACTTCCTTTCCTATGCCGTCTCCGGGGATGATTGCGAAATGCTTCATTGGAATTTACCCTCCTTCACGAGGTTCACGATTCCCCCTGCCTTCACCAGTTCGCCGATGAATCCGGGGTATTTTGCGAAGGTCCACTTCTTGCCGGTGGTCTTGTCGACGATGGTACCTTCATCGATGTCCACCTCGACCTCGTCCCCTTCGGGGATGTCGGTCTTGCACTCCACCAGGAGCAGTCCGATGTTCATGGAGTTCCTGTAGAAGATGCGTGCGAACGATTCGGCGATGATGACGCTGAAACCCGCCTCCATGAGGGAGAGGGGCGCGTGTTCCCTGGAGGAACCGCAGCCGAAGTTCTTTCCGGCGACCAGGATGTCGCCTTTCTTAACGGTGGGGCCGAACCCGGGCCTTACCTTCTCGAAGATGAAGTCGTTCAGGTGGTCGAGGTTGGTGGAGACCAGCCTCTCCGCGGGGATGATCTGGTCGGTGTCGACGTCATCGCCGAACTTCCATACTTTGCCTTGGATCTTTGCCATTCAGTTCCCCTCCAGCTGTTCGGGGGTGACGATCTTTCCCACCACTGCGGATGCAGCGACGACCTCGGGGCCTGCGAGATAGACCTCGGAGGTCTTGTCTCCCATCCTTCCGATGAAGTTCCTGTTAGTGGAGGACACAGCCCTCTCGAAGGGTGCCAGGATTCCCATGTAACCGCCGAGACAGGCTCCGCAGGTGGGTCCGGAGACGAACGCACCGGCATCCAGGAAGATGTTCATGAGGCCCTCGTCCACCATCTGACGGTAGACCCTCTGGGAGGCGGGGACGACCAGGAACCTGACCCCGTCGGCCACCTTCCTTCCTTTGATTACCTCTGCTGCGGCCCTCATGTCCTCGATGCGGCCGTTGGTGCAACTTCCCAGGTAGGCCTGGTCGATCTTGACGTCGACATCCTTCACGCGGTGTCCGTTGGAGGGCAGGTGGGGGAACGCGACCATGCTGTCCAGTTCGTCGAGGTTGTATTCGAGCACCCTGCAGTATTTCGCATCTGGGTCTGCTTCGACGGGGGTGTATTCTCCCCTGACGAAGTCCTTGATGTACTCGCGGGTCCTGTCGTCGCAGGGGAAGATTCCCGCCTTTCCTCCGGCCTCGATGGCCATGTTGGAGACTGCGAGCCTGTCGGGGACGGACATGTTCTTCACGCCCTCGCCGCAGAACTCGAATGCCTTGTAGTTGGCGCCGTCGACCCCGATGTCGGAGATGATCTTGAGGATGAGGTCCTTTCCACCTACGTGCTTCTTGAACTTGCCGGTGAGGACCACTTTGATGGATTCCGGGACCTTGAACCACAGTTTGCCGGTGGCGAACACCACTCCGGCCTCGGTGGATCCGATTCCGGTGGACAGGGCGTTGACCGCACCGTAGGTGCAGGTGTGGGAGTCGGCACCCACGATGAGCCTGCCGGGAGCGGCGAAACCCTCCTCGACCATGAGCTGGTGGCACACTCCGCCCTTTCCGACCTCGAAGTAGTTGGGAAGGTTGTGCTTCTGCACGAAATCCCTCATCTCCTTGGCCTGGACTGCGGAGGCGATGTCCTTGTTGTGAACATAGTGGTCCGGGATCAGGACCATCTTCTCCTTGAACATCTGACCGTTGTTGATCTCGTCGTATTTCCTGAATGCGATGGGACCAGTGACGTCGTTCACCATGACGTAGTCCACGTCGGCGATGACTATCTGCCCGGCGTATGCGTCTGTGTGCGCGTGGTTGGACAGGATTTTCTCTGCGATTGTTTTTCCCATGGTTCTCACTCGTTGTTGGGTTTGACACGTGCGAAGTCCTTGTTGATGGCGGACATGGTGGCTTCCACGGAGGTCTCGACGATGTCGGTACCTACCGCTCTTCCGAAAGTCATGTTGCCGTCGCTCTGCACGTTCTTCAGGGTCACTGCGACCTGACACATGGAATCGGACTGTCCAGTGATGGCAGACAGCTTGTACTCCTCCATGGTCATGTCCTGGTTGACCGCTTTCCTGATCGCGTTGACAGCCGCATTGACAGGTCCGACTCCGATGTCGGAGACGGTGACCTGGGTGCCGTCGGCGCGGGTGATCTTGACTGTTGCTGTGGGGGTGGTGGACCTGCCGGTGATGACTGTCAGCTCGTCCAGCACGCACTCCTTCTTCTCGGCGGATTTCTTCCACATGATGTCATCTGCAACTGCGATGAGCTCGGCGTCGGTGACGGTCTTGCCTGCCACTGCCAGCTTCTTGATGGTTGCCATCAGCTCCTCCATGTGCTCGGCGGGGAACTTGATTCCCAGTTCCTCCAGCTTGCCTTCCACGGAGTGTGCTCCGGACAGTTTGCCGATGACGATGTGCCTCTGGGCACCGATGACCTCAGGTTTGAAGGGTTCGTAGGTCAGGGCATTACCCATGACTCCGTGGACGTGGATTCCGGAGGAGTGTGCGAATGCATTGGAACCGACCAGGGCCTTGTTGACGGCCATCTGCACGCCGGTGATCCTCTGGACCAGGTCCGAGGTCTCGGCGATCTTGTCCATGTTGACGCACTCGTATCCGTAGTTGCCCAGGAGGTTTATCGCGACTTCCTCCATGGCTACGTTTCCCGCCCTCTCGCCGATACCGTTGATGGTGGAATGGCAGATGGTTGCCCCGGCCTCGATGGCCGCCAGGGTGTTGGCGGTTGCCAGACCGAGGTCGTTGTGACAGTGGACTGCGATGGGGATCTTGATCTCCTTCTTCAGTTCGCTAATCAGGTAGGTCATGGCCTTGGGGATGATGACTCCCACGGTGTCGGGGACGTTGATGGCGCATGCACCTGCGTCCTCCACTGCCTTGTAGACCTCCTTCATGAAATTCAGATCGGTACGGGTGGCGTCCTCGCAGGAGAACTGGACCCTCAGACCGTGCTCCCTGGCGTATTCCACGGACTCCACGGCACGGGCCTTGACCTCTTCGGGGGTCATCTTGAGCTTGTACTTCATGTGCAGGTCGGAGGTGGCGATGAACGTGTGGATGTAGTCGCATCCGGTGTCGATCACGGCATCGATGTCCTTCTTCACTGACCTGGCGAGACTGAGAACGGTGGCGTTCAGACCGAGATCCTTGATCTCCTTGATGGTCTTCTTCTCAATGTCGCTGGATCCTGCGAATCCGGCTTCGATGTAGCTCACTCCGAGGTTGTCGAGGGCCTGTGCGATGCGTACCTTGTCCTCGGGGCTTAACGCTATCCCGGGGGTCTGCTCACCGTCCCTCAGCGTGGTATCGAAGATTTCTACATCTTTAATTGAGTCCACACCAGAGAGCGCAAGCTGATTGTACTGACTGATCGCGAATTTGTCTGACAGTTTAGCGCCTTCACTGGTTTGTTGCGTTTTCATAAAAACCACCAAACCGTTCTCTGCATCCGCTGGTTCACTCAAGAAGAAGGAGGCCAGGTAGGATGTTGCAAATCATTTCGATTCACCTTGAACGGTTGATTCCAGCAATCTGTTTTTGTTATATAAATATGAGCGCGTGCGCACGCGGGTAAAGGTAGAAAGCTAATATGCATTTAGCAAATAGATTCTGTCCTTACCCACGCATGACCCAGATATCAAAAATCGGGCCTTTCGGCCCTGATGAAAATATCAGTTTTTGGCCTTTGCTTTGTCGGCCTTAATCTCGGCTTTTAGGGCAGCGACTTCCTGTTTGGTGGAAGCGATCTTCTGCTTGATCTCCTCGATCTCCTTGGCGAGTTTCTCCTTCGCTGCGGCCTGCTCCTCCTTGGGGAGTTTCTTGATCTCCGCCTTGCGATCCGCCTTCACTTTGCCGACGGATGCCTTCTCCGCTGCAAGCCTGTGTTCCAGGGATTCGAGTTTCTCCTGCTTGGACTTAGCCAGTTTGTCGTGCCTTGCTGTTGCTTTAGCCTCAACCATGTCTATTCCTCCGGACATTCCGGTATCGGACCTCGGAGATAGCATGCTGGGATATATACTCCACCAATCCTGGTTTGATAAAAAGGACAGGCCCGAAGGCCCTAAAGAATTTCACTCGTAGTAGTAGACGCCGTGCTTGTTGCACAGTTCCCTGGCAACGATCTTCTGGGCATCGGTCTTGAAGAATGCCTCGGGCTTGTCTCCGGGTTTGAGGTACTTCCTCATACGGATGCCGTCGGCACAGATCTCGATGTAGACGATGTAGTGGTCGTCGACCATAGGGTGGGGATCCACTTTTCCGACCTTCACGAGGACGCCGCCGTCGACCTTCTCGAAGTAGGGGACGTGCTTGTTCTCATCGGGGTTTGCGGTCTGGGGGACGAGTTCCACGCAGGCCTCGCCGCAGCATTTGGGGGTGCAGCCTCCGGCAGTGTAGGTCTTTTCGTAGACGTTTCCGCATTTGGGACATTTGTAAGATGCCATGGATATGCATACTACGTTCCTGCTTATAAACCCGTACTTTCAGAAAAGATTGGTCTTTTTTTCAATTGTGTCAGTTGAACTTGCTCAACTATATATTTATAGGATTAGAGGGATAATCGGCCAGTTGCATGGGATGCAACGATCACAATAGGTGATTAACTATGGATATGAAAAATGACATGAACATAATGGGAATCATCGGTATCATCGGTGCCGTTATTCTCGTCGTCGGTGTGTTCCTCGGATGGCTCACCGCCAAAGATGTCTCCGATGCCACTACCTACTCTGGCTGGGACATCCAGAACAATGTTGACAACATCGCAAGTGGTATCGACTACGGAGCACTCCTTAAAACCTCTGCCCTTGGCAACTCCTTCGTTCCCCTCGTGGCACTCATCTGCGGTATCATCTCCCTCGTCCTCATGATCGTTCCTACCTTCATGAACGTTGAGAAATTCCAGACCATCAACAACATCCTCGGACTTGTTGCACTGATCCTCTCCGCAGTCGTTGTCATCTGCGGCCTTCTCTTCTACATGCAGGACCAGAGCGTCACCGTCCTTGGTGCAACCGCTTCCAAGAAACTTACCGATATCTACAACATCGGCATCGGATTCTGGCTCGTTCTCATCGGTGGCATCATCACCCTCGTCGGTGGTATCATGCCCATCCTCAAGAACAAGGGAATCATCAAAGTCTGATTCGAATAAACCCAGGGGCCTTCGGGCCCCGACCCCTTTTGTATTCCTGGCAAAATTATATGCCAGAGTTCGCATTCTCGTGGTTGAACATCCATGCAGACCATACCTCTTCTTTACGCCGTGGCTGACGACCGTAAGGTCATGGTCGGCCCTGCCGAATTCGACGGCAGGGAGTTCAGCGTGAGGGATCCGCAGAAGATCAACACAGTCAGCCGTCTCAAGACCGGAGCGGAACGCGGAAAGGTCCTGCTGGTTGACACAGTAGGAGTGAACGTGGGCAAATTCAATGCATCGTTCATCGAATACTGCAGAGTGCCAGGCAATGATTTATGGTTGGTTGAACCTGTCTACGACGACATCGATGTCCTCGATGCCTTCATCGGTTATGCGGACAAGATCGTGTTCCCATACGACGATATCCGCGGAGACGAGGTGCTGAAGGACATCCTGGAGATATCCGATAACTGTGTCCCCCTTCTCTTCATAAGGAATGGGAAATGCAAAGGCGGGGATCCGGCAAGAATAGCGGACAGATTGGTATCCCTGGGATTCCACAACATCGTCGTCGCAGACCTGGATGGCAGTGTGACCGATGATGCCTGGGACATGCTTCAGGATATCTGCGGAGGACTCATATGCTATAGCCCCCGCAGGGAGATTGGCATCGAACCGCACATCAAAGCCGAAGACGTCTTTCCGCTGACCTTCACCGGGAATTGAGCATGGTCAAGACGAACTGCTTCACAGCCGATGCGTCAACAGCATTCCGGTCGGTATCACCGATCAAAAGCTCTCCCTTCCAATCGGATTTGAGAGTCATCGCAGCGGATTTCAATTCCGAAAGAGCGTGACCGAATACTGGTTTCTGACTCCCTGCACAGATGATCCCGCAGACCCCGGTCGGATGATCCCTGTGTGTGAACCAGTAGGGGTTGAGCCTGTCTATGTACTTCTTCATGACAGATGATACCCCGTTGAACCTGAGCGGAGTGGCCAGGACCAAGAGGTCTATGCCTTCCATCTCAGAGAATAAAGCATCCGTACCATCGTCCATCACACACCTTCCCGTCTCATGGCAGGACCGGCACCCATTGCAATCCTTCATGTCGATGCCGTAGAGGTCTATGAGCTTGGCATCGTGTCCTCTGTCGATACATTCCTGCAGAAAAGAATCCGCAGCAAAGTAGGTATGCCCAGTCGTATTTCCGCTGGCACAGAGGACAAGAACGCGCATACCTTGACATTCTGACCTACCCTTTTATAGTTTTCAAGTGATTACGCATCGTTACAATGGAAGAAGATTTCCTTAAAGTTAGGGCAATGAACTTCCCCCGCAGCATCATCCTCGGCCACGGAGTCATCCAGCAGACCGCGGAGGTGTGCCGCACCCTCATGTTCGGACACGAGGGGCTCATCATTACGGGGGAGCAGACCTACGAGGCAGCAGGTAAACTCATCGAGGACCAGATGACGGATGCAGGCTATGCCATGTCCAAGGTCTTCACCGGCGGTACGAACCAGGACAGCATCGACAAGGCCATAGAGGCTGCCAGGAAATCCGAGGCCAAATTCGTTCTAGCGATTGGGGGCGGAAGCAAGATCGACACCGCCAAGATGGTGGCCAAGGAAACAGGTCTCCCCTTCGTCAGTATCCCTACTTCGGTGGCACACGATGGTGTCTGCTCCGACAGGGCATCCATCAAATCCAAGGAGGGAACACCCCTGACTGTACAGGCAACCCCTCCCACCGCCATCCTCGGAGATACCGAGGTCATCGTCAAAGCACCCTTCAGGTACCTCGCCTCCGGGTGCGCTGACGTCATATCCAATCTCACAGCCCTCAACGACTGGGACTTCGCAAGGAAGATCCGCGACGAGGTGTTCAGCACCTCCGCTTACGCACTTTCCAAGTACGCGGCTGACAGCATCCTCAAGTACGCACCGGTCATCAGACCCGAGATGGAGGAAGGTGTCTGGTACGTCCTCAAACCTGTGGTAGCTTCCGGGACCTCCATGTGCGTGGCAGGTTCATCCCGCCCCACCAGCGGTTCGGAGCACATGTTCTCCCATGCCCTAGACCTCCTGCACCCCGGCAAGGCGATGCACGGCGAGCAGTGCGGAGTGGGCTGCATCATGATGATGCACCTGCAGGGTGGGAACTGGAAACAAATCCGCGATGCACTGAAGAACATCGGGGCACCCACCACCGCTTCCGAACTGGGTCTCTCCGACGAGGACGTCATCGACGCACTGGTCGCAGCTAACAAGGTCAGGAAGGATAGGTTCACCATCCTCGGCGATAATGGACTCACCCGCAACGCGGCTATCAACCTCGCACGCACCACGGGGGTGATCTGATGGCACAGCCCCTCATCACACTGGTTGGCGAGGAAATCGCGAAGGAAGGCAAGGCATTCGTCTTCATGGGCGAACAGCTGGTCTGCTCCGAGTGCAAACTCAAGAACATCTGCCTCAACCTGGAGAAGGGTTCGAGGTACAAGATCGTCAAGGTGAGGGATCCCCAGCACGACTGCGAACTCACCGAGGGCAAGGCACGCATCGTAGAGGTGGAGAAGATGTCCCGCACCGTCTGCGTGGACAAGAAGTACGCCATCGACGGCTCGTTCATCACCTTCTTCCCGTCAGGCTGCGGACAGCCCGGCTGCCCCCACTACCACATGTGCAACCCCGATGGGATCGAGAACGAATCCAAGGTCAAGATCCTCTCCGTTGGTGAGAAAGCCAAGTGTGCGATCGGGGAGAACAAGATAGTCGTCGAACTGTCCTGAGTCCTTTCCGGAAAATGTCGAAAGATAATTGCCGTCCGTTGCCGGACGGCTTTTGAGTTTTATCAGAACTTCTCCCCGGTGATCCTCTCGTACATATCGACGTAGAGTTTGCTCACACGGTCGATGATGTCCTGGGGGAGAGCGGGGATGTCAGGCTCGGGCTCGCCTTTTTCGCGGGCGTCGTACAGGGCCTTGTGATAACCGGTCTCGCGGTAGTACTGCCTGACGAACTCCTTGGAAAGCTCCACGATGTTGCCCTTGGCATACTCCTCTGCGTCCCACCAGCGGTCCTCATCGAGGGTTCCGAAGGTGTCGATGACCATGAGCTTCCTGTCCTTGTCGAAGGCGTACTCCTTCTTTCCGTCGCAGTGGATGAGGTTCCTCTTGCCTGCCTCGCGGGCGATGATCTCATCGATCTTGAGGGTGGTGGCGACTATGTTGTCGTACTCCGCGTCGGTGAGTCCGGCCATCTTCTTGGCCTCCTCGGTGGTGAGGTTCATGTCGGTGGCTTCCAGCTTGGTGGTGCACTCCACGAAAGGCTTGGGGAGTTTCTCTCCCTTCTTCACCTCGTGTCCGGGCTCGAAACCGAGGTCCTCGGGCTTCACCTTTCCGGACTTCAGCCTGTCGAGGAGGGAACCTGCGGCGTAGTACCTGCAGATGACCTCGAGGGGGATGAGATAGTTCTTGGTGTTCCCGTCGATCTTGGAGTAGTCGCGGATGATCTGCACGCGCTTCACATCCATCCTGTCCTTGGAGGGCTCGGAGATGAAGTGGTTGTTGATGCCTTCCTTGGTCAGCAGGTTGAACCAGTACTTGGCGGTCCTGCAGAGGGTCTCTCCCTTGTGGGGGATCATGGAAGGGATAATCTTGTCGAAAACGGAGATGTGGTCGGTGTACGCGAACTCGAGGGTGTCGTCGTCGATGGCGTAGACCTCTTTCACCTTACCGGTCATGATGTGCTGCATACCCTCTGATAATCGCGCGCATATATACGCTTAAGGGAGAGGGGTTAAACACTAGTTCACCCATCCAGGGGAACGTTTCAGAAGGTATCGGATGGCCAGGAAAGGGTTCTTCAGCGGCATCAACGGACAATCATACGATGACTTTATCAGAGACCAGGAGGCGGAAAGGAAGGATGTCTTCCCTAGAAGCGAACCGGCTCCGGAACAAAGACCCAGAGAGCCTGTCGTATGCGACAACTGCGGTTCCGAGGTCGACAGCGATACCGCTGCTCAGCCTGAGAACAGTCCTGAGGCCACCGGTGCTTTCGGTATATTCATGGTGATCTTCGGCTCCGTCTTCGTCTTCTTCGGTTTCATCCCCATGATCATAGGATTCATCATAGAGGAGCCCCTGATGATATTCATCCCCATGATCTTCGTCATCGTGGGGATAGCGATTATCATCTTCGGATCCCACGTTTACGCTCACAGGGACAATCCTGACCTGGTATCGATCAGTGTCGAGAAGACAGGAAAAGAATGATGACCCAGAAGTCAGGAACCTTATGGTTCCCGACCCCAGGGCCGGTTAGAGTTTCACTGAGCCGCGGGCTCTGAATCGTTGGTCCTGCCGGTGTTCTTGTTGACCAGCCTCATCACCACGAAGACGATGATGGACAGGGGCAGAGCCACGATCATGGGGTCGCAGAATGCGAGCCAGGTTCCGGGGAACAGCACCTGGGAACCGGTGATCCACTGACAGACAGGCATGAAGACCGACATGGAACTGTTGATGAACAGCGCCCAGAACAGGTAGGAGACAGTACCGACCACGATGCTGGCCAGTGCAGCCATCTTGTCAGGGGTTCCCTTACAGTACAGTCCGTGGACGAAAGCGGGAAGGAGTGCTGCAGCGGTCATTCCCATGAAGAGGGAAGTGGCCTTGGCGATGATCTCCTTGGGCATCAGGTAGCAGTAGAGGACCACCAGCACCATCATGACCGCGGTGACGATCCTGTTGACGCGGACGCTCTGGGAATCCTTGTTCGACTTGGTCCTGCGGTTGACGAGGAGTGTGTAGACGTCGTATCCTCCGGCGGCTCCGATGGTGTGCATCAGTGCACTGATGGTAGAAATGCTGGCACATACGAGGGAGAGGAGGAACAGGCAGACGAAGAAGTCGCCCCCGAAGATGCCGTTGAACACCTCGAGGATGTACTGGGGCACGATGAAGTCGGTTCCCAACCCAAGGCTTGACACCCAGGTGTTGGCAGCCATACCGTGTTCGTTGACAAAGAAAACGTTGGAGAGTGCACCGCAGGTGTAGGCACTGCCGACAATCAGGAGCATGAATATACTTCCGACGATGAGAGAGCGGTTGAGCATCTTGTCATCCTTGGCGGACATGAACCTCACGATTAGCTGGGGCTGGGTAAGGACACCGAGTCCGACGCCCATCAGGAAGGTCGTGACGACCAGCATCCATTCGTTGCTTCCGAACTCCGCAACCTCGGTCCAACCGGTGAATCCGGGCAGGACACCGGAAGCGAGACCGGTATCCATTTCGCTGAGGGCGGTGAAGGCCTCGTTGACTCCGCCGAGAGTGGAGAAGGTAACGATGAGGATGACCGCCATACCGGCGAACATGATGGCCGCCTGCAATGCATCGTTGTACATGACGGCGATGATTCCGCCGTATACGACGTAGACTCCCACGATCACTGCGAGGATGATCAGGATGGCATCGTAATACTCGGTGAGTCCGGTCAGGACAGCGACGGAGTTCACTCCGCCCTTGAGGACGGCCGCACAGTAGATGGGCATCATCACGATGATGAGCACGGCTGTGAATCCACGGATGCCTTTGGAACAATACATCTTTCCGAGAAGATCGGCAAAAGTGGATGCACCGAGCTTCTTTCCGACCTTCCTGGTGCGGGGACCGAACACGAGGAAGGCGACGAAGAGACCCACGAAGAGGTTCAGGAAGCACAGCCACATCAGGGTCAGACCGTGAGTGGCTGCCTGTCCGCCGAATCCTATGACCGCGGATGCCGAAAGGAAGGTGGCACCGTAGGAGAGACCGATGATTATCGGGTTGGTCTTGTTCCTTCCCAGCAGGAATTCGCTGTTGTTCTTCGTGTTCCTGTACCCGTAGATTCCGAGGAAGATCGTCACTGCTGCGAATATCACGAGCATCACGGTGAAGATGGGTATGGAGACTCCTTCCGCCGCCATCACTCATCACTCTCGTCGTCTGAGCTCAGATTCTTTGATTTGAATCCCACGTAGCAGCATGCTATCACTGTGAGGAAGCAGCCGATGTAGGAACCGATGATCCATGGGTTTGTCAGTCCGAAGAATGTTATCATGTTAGTTTGTCCCCGTGCTAATTGTTAGCACTTAACACATCCGTATGGATAGGTGATATATAACTTGTATTCGAGAGTTAACTGTGTTTCGCTTACTCACATCTGCATAATCTGCTTTGGAGTCTTGACATAATCCGGATAGTCGGAGGGAAAGTCCGCAATGTTGTCCGTA